>JBEGNB010000351.1:0-5179 GCA_041182785.1 Bacteroidota bacterium | reverse complement strand
GTGTTTTTTACCCTGCTTTCCGTGTGCCTTTCAGCTCAGCAGTTCCACACTGTAAAGGTGGAAAGCTCAGGCTCCCGGACGCCACTGGTCGTACAGAAGGGTATCAGCACTCTTCAACTCGAGGGACTCATTCCCGGGGAGTTTTATATGCTAAAAGCTATCCCGGCAGGTGAGGCACAAAAGACGGTACTTGGTCTTTCACCGGCATTCAGCGACATAATTTACGGTGCCAGCCAGAAAAATGACCATGGAACAATTCGTTTCAAAGCGCCGGGTACAACAGCCAGCTTTCGGCTCAACGCAGTTGACAAAGAGGCTCTCACTGATGTTCCTGTATTCATTTCTGTATCCGCAGAGTCGGAACAGTGGCACAGCAACGGGGTCAGCTCCGGACAGGAATCAGCCGCAGCTTTGCAGGTAACTCCCGGAGTCAGCGCACAAAGTCTCATCGCCAATACACTCGTGGGGGGCGACTGTTTCTCGGTTTCCAATATCACTGCGTCGGGCAACATCATGTCCAGAGGTACTTTTGCCAATGGAGCCTCCAACATAGGTATTGGTTCGGGGATGGTGATGAGTACCGGAAGTGTGAGTATTCTGGCCGGTCCGAACAGTAGTAATTCCACGAATGGCGGATTCAACGTGCTGGCCTCCGATCCCGATCTGAGAACACTGATTCCCACGTATGACCTGTACGATGCGAATGTGATTGAATTCGACTTCACTCCCACAGCCAACACGGTTACGTTTGATTTCCTGTTCGGATCCGAAGAATACTGTGAGTATGTCGGAACCCAGTTCAACGATGTTTTCGGGTTTTTTGTTACCGGGCCTGGTATCAGCGGGGTGGCTAATCTGGCTGTAATCCCCAACACAACTACGCCTGTAACCACCAATAACGTCAATCATGTTCTCAACTCCCAGTTCTATTTCAATAATAACTACAATCTCATCTCGTGCGGACTGGCAGTTACCAACCCGGTTATTTTTCAGGAGGCAGAACTGGACGGCTGGACAACCCCGCTGCAGGCAAAACTGTCTGTGCAGCCCTGCCAGACTTACCACATCAAACTGGCCATAGCCGATGTGTCCGACTGGTTGTTCGACTCTGCCGTATTTCTGAAAGCCAATTCGTTTAATGCCGGTGGACAGGTATCGGCTTCTCCGGTGTATAAACCGGGATTGCAACTGGCACATGAGGGTTGTCCGGGAGCCGGTATCCGGTTTACCCGCGGCAACAGCGACATCAGCCAGCCGCTGACAGTTACCTACACGGTAGCCCCCTCCAGCACCGCCATTTCGGGTGTTGACTATACTCCACTGCCTTCATCGCTGGTGTTCCAGCCGGGTCAATCGGAAATTTTTATTCCGGTCACTGTTTTCAGCGATGGACTGACGGAAGGACAGGAAACCATTGAGTTGCTTATCAGTAATTCCTGCCAGTGTCAGCAAACAGCCGTTACTTTTTTGATAAATGACCTGGAGCCTCTTCTGCTTTCTGTGACTGGTGATACAACGGTATGCGAGATTTCTCCGGTCAGTATCATCGCCCTCGCCGGCGGGGGAGAATCGCCCTACAGTTACAAGTGGAGTAATGGAGCAACAACTGCCGGAATAACTGTGGCTCCTTCCTCAGCAACTACCTATTCGGTAACAGTCACGGATAACTGCGGGGAGACCATCTCAGCCCAGACGGTGGTAAATGTTATCCCGCTTGAACGAAAGACACTTCAGGTTCCGCTCTGTTTCGGAGAATCGGTGGAAATTAACGGACAATTCTATTCAGGAACGGTTACCTTTATTGACACCACCTACACGGGTACACCCTGTGGCGCTATTACCACGTACAAACTGACAGAATTGCCCGAAATCAAGACATTTCGTACAATTACTTTTTGTCCCGGAGATACGGTTGATATCGGCGGAATGCAATACACAGAGGAGGGTGTGAAGTTCCTCATGTTTACAGCCTCTAACGGATGCGACAGTACGGTCGTTTATACGCTTCAGTATGCGGTTCCGGCACCCTCGGTGGTTGGAATTACCTGCCCCGCATCTGTTTCTGTATTTACCAACAATGGCGCAGGGGCTGAAATACAGTACGCTTATCCTGCAGCTACCACTACCTGCGTATGCCCGGGCCTTGAAATAGAAATGGTTAACGGCCTCCCATCAGGAAGTATTTTTCCGCAGGGGGTGACGAAAGTATGCTACAGGGCAGAAGATGCCTGCGGACAGACAAAAACCTGCTGCTTCAATGTTTCGGTGCTGGAAGATGCGCCCTGTGATGTCAAGGTAATAGGTTGCCTGCGGTATGAACTGCTCACGATTACAGAAGATCCCGGCGGAAACAAAACCTATCGTGTTCAGGTAACCAATTACTGCCCCGATCCGCTTATTTATACTGCTATTCAGGTGCCAAGCGGTGTACTGGCCATGAAGCCGCTCGATAATACCATTTACACAGCCCCGAGCGGAAATCAGTACCTGGTCAGAAATCCCAATTTCGCGCCTTTCTACTCCGTCAGATACAGAGCGCTGAACCCGGGAATTGCAAACGGGCAATCGGAAATTTTCCGCTATACCCTGCCGGCTCAGACAGACGTGCTGTTCTTTGAGGTCATCAGCCGCCTGAGTATCCAGCAGTTTTTTGCCGCGCACATGAATACGTTCTACTGTCCGATCGGTGTGACTCCTCCCGATAACAGAGACGACGAGGGTGGTATCTATCAGTCTTTTGTGTCAGGTGCTGTGCCCAATCCAACCACGGGAGCATTCAGGATGATTCTTGAAAGTGAAGAGGATGCTTCTGTAGAATATCGTGTGTTCAACAGTCAGGGACAACTGGTTTTGTCCGACAGAGGAGAACTGTACGCCGGACAGGCAGACATCACCCTCCCCGAAAGTCTGCCCAATGGTCTGTATTTCGTTGAGATTGTCGGTTTTGATGACCTCGGAGGGATGCAGCGCGTGGTACTACAGCGTTAAATCTTCCAAAAATATGCCTTTATTTCAGGTAAAGGCATATTTTTGTGGCTCATATTCACCAAAATTAATTGAAAACAATGACAAACCAATTACACTGGAGGAGCGCTCTGCTCCTCTGCCTCACTGCTGTGTGGCAGTGTACAATCTCCGCACAAATCACCGTTCATTTACCATCCGCCGCAGGCAGTACGCGCACAATGGTCGTAGCGAAACCTGGTTCCAGCGAGTTAATTCTCGGCGGACTGCAACCGGGTGCTCCCTGCAGAATCACGGCACTCCGAACAACAACAGATCAGCTGGCCGATTTCTCACTGAAAATTTCCGAAAAACAGCCTGTTCAGTCTGCAGGTGCCGCAGGCGACAATACAGTCTGGTTTACACCCGATGGCTCCACGGTATCACTGGTCTTGTACGCTTCTTCTCCTGTTAAAACAGATGAAATTCCCCTTTATTTGTCTGTTATGCAGGAAAATTATCAGTCAGGAGATATCAAACCGGGTAATAACGCCGAGTCGCAGGCCCTGCTACAGACAACTCCCAATGTAAATCCGCAGAGCCTGATTGCCAACACACTGATCGGAGGAGGCTGCTATACGGTGTCAAACGTGACAGCCAGCGGTAATTCTTCTGCCAAGGGTACTTTCTCCGGCGGATCACAGAATATTCAACTTGCCTCGGGCCTGGTGATGAGTACCGGTAATGTGAATATACTCTCCGGACCCAATCTGGCGGGCGATTCCGATGGCGGATTCGGAACACCCGGCTATGACGCCAGTCTGGATGCACTGGTTGCCGGTAATCTCTATGATGTGAATGTAATTGAATTCGATTTTGTACCAACGGGCAGTATGGTCGAGTTCGAGTATGTATTTGGCTCTGAAGAGTACTGTGAGTATGTTGGCAGCGAGTACAATGATGTGTTTGGTTTTTTTATCAGTGGTCCGGGCATTAACGGTGTAAAAAATCTGGCTGTATTGCCCGGAGGTTCTACCCCCATTTCCGTGAACAGTATCAACCACGATGCAAACACACAGTATTACGTTAATAACAGCACCAATTTTCTTTCCTGCAATTTCATGGGCTGGTCGGCCAGCAACTATGCCGAGGTTGAGCTCGACGGCTGGACGAAACCACTGAAGGCCATTGCCAACGTACAGCCCTGCCAGAAATATCATATCAAACTGGCTATTGCTGATGTGGGTGACGGCTTGTACGATTCTGCGGTATTTCTGAAGGCCAATTCATTCAGCGCCGGTGGTCAGGTGGCTGCCGCGCCCGCATACGCGCAGAACAGGCCAACTGCTACAGAAGGCTGCGTGGGAGGAAGTATCAGATTTTTCCGTGCAGGTGCCACGACGAATCCGCTGACGGTCAGCTACACCATTTCACCGGCAAGTACCGCAGTAGCCGGAGTTGACTATGCCCCGCTCCCGGGTGTGGCTGTGATTCCGGCAGGAGAAAGCGAGGTATTTGTTCCCGTGACCATCTTCAGCGATGCACTGCAGGAGGGCACCGAGAAAATTATACTCGATATCAGCAATTCCTGTCGCTGCGAAACCAGTCAGATTGAGTTTCTAGTCGGTGATTCAGAGCCGCTCGCTCTCGCCCTGTCCGGTGACACGCCGGTTTGTGAATTTGAGGAGAGCAGTCTTGCCGTTCAGGTGACAGGCGGAGAAGCCCCCTATAATTATGAGTGGAGTAATGGAGCAGTAACTCCTTTTACGCAGGTGTCTCCCACTTCGAGTACAATATACTCTGTCACCGTGACCGATTTTTGTGGCGACACAGCCTCCGGAACTATTGCGGTTGACGTCTTGCCCTTCGTCAGGGAGAGTATTTCGATTACTGTGTGCTCCGGCGAATCGGTTGAAATCGGAGGGCAGTTTTACATCGCCCCGGCTGTTGTGAACGATACTATCTTTCTGAGCGCTCCCGATTGCGGGCAGATAACTACCTATAAGCTGGAAGCACTTCCAACAGCTGCAGGAAGCGAAACGTTCACTTTCTGTACAGGTAGTTCTGTAACAATCAATGGTCAGGCTTACACAACACCCGGCACGGTCACAGATACGCTGACTGCTGCCAACGGTTGCGACAGTATTATGACCTATACACTCGTGAAACTCCCGCCGCTCACGGGCGTCGAACTTATCCTGCTGTGTCCGGGAGATCAGGTGATACTGGATGGTAT
>JBEGNB010000350.1:0-3077 GCA_041182785.1 Bacteroidota bacterium | reverse complement strand
ATATCTTCTGATGATATTTAAAATTCCAAAAAATGGAGACAGACTTCTATAGCGGGCCGCTCGGGCAACTGGTCACACAGTTTTCGGCATTCTTCCCCCGGCTTATTGGCGCACTGTCTGTCCTGTTACTCGGATGGATTGTGTCCAGAACAATCGGCAAGGTGCTGAGCAAGTTACTTGCCTCCGCCGGTGTGGATCGTCTGGCCGATATGTTCAGTGATATTGAATTTATTCAGCGCGCAGGCATGGTGCGCGCACGCGTATCGAATTTACTGGCGAAGGGTGTTTACTACACGCTGATGCTCATATTCATCATAGCGGCTACGGAAGTAATGGGCGTTTCCGCCATCACACAGCTTTTTGTAGATCTGATGAATTACCTGCCCTTCCTGCTCACCGCAGGGGCAATACTGCTCACGGGCATCTTTCTGGCCGATATGGCCCGGGGAGGTGTACTCACGTTCTGTCAGTCGCTCGGGATTCCGTCTGCCAAGATGATCGCGTCCATTGTCTTTTATTTCGTCTTTGTGACGGTGGGCGTGAGCGCTCTGGCACAGGCCAAAATCAATACCTCATTCATTTCGGCCAACCTTACAGCTATTGTTGCCGCTGTGGCACTGGCTTTTTCATTTGGTTACGGACTGGCGTCCAGAGATCTTATTTCCAATTATCTGGCCAGTTATTACAACAAAAACAAGGTGCGCATAGGAGATGATGTGCGTATTATCGGAGAACGCGGCCGGGTGGTCGTTATTGACAACACCTCACTGATCCTGCAAACTTCCGACCGGGCCATTATTATTCCGCTGAGTAAACTGACTGTTGAAAAAGTGGAGGTGTTTTATCCCGAATCTCGTGAGAAAGACCTGCTCGAGGCAGGCGACGACGAAGGCGATGCCTGAAATAATCCATAGCTGATACTGCTTTTCTTATTTCCGCATGTCTGTGATGGATGGGCTTGCGGAGCTGTCTCCCGGATTCATTATTCAACAATCTATAGCATGAAAAAATCTCTTTTGTCTCTTGCGCTCCTTTTCGCCGGATTCACGTCAACCCTTTTTGGTCAGGCAGGTAATGATCGCCTGGATGAAATTAAAAAGCTGTCGGCTCGCGATACAGTCGGCTGGTCTTTTGGAGGTGGTATCGGCCTTGATATGGCTGGTCTCGGTATCGTCAATCCGCAGCTTAGTTCAGGTGGCAACCGCCTGGGTGTAGGTGGTCTGGTAAATTTGTATGCCAATAACAAACGGAAAAAATTTTACTGGAACAATGACTTGTCGCTGCAGCTTTCGGCGCAGCGCCTTGGCGGAAGCAGCAAACCATTCCAGAAAAACCTCGATATCCTGCGTCTTGGCTCCAGATATGGGCATAATATCGCCCTTAGCAAGTTTTTTATTGCCGTGGATGCTACGGCCGAATCGCAATTGTTACCGACTTATGTGGGGAATACGCTTAGTGGCAGTTCAACTGATCTGCTTTCCGATTTCCTTTCGCCCGTACGGATAGCAGTGGCTCCCGGTATAGATTTCAAACCCTCCGCGAAAATTTCGTTCTTTTTCGCACCCGCAAGCTGGCGCCTGATTTATGTAGGGAACGAAATCCTGTCGGAGCTCGAGGGCCAGCCACTCGGCAATGAAGCCGGCCGGCAGTCGCGCAGTCAGCTGGGTTACGCACTGAAAGCGCAGTACACTAACAAATTCTTCAGTAACAAGGTGGCGCTGAACAGCCGTATCGCCTGGTTTGCCGACTATACCAATAACCTGAACGGGAACGTCCTTTGGCAGAATAACCTGAGCATATCCCTGCTGAAAGGGCTGTCTGTAGATTTGTTTGGCGATTTGTTCTACGATCATTTCACCCGCGTTGTTGTGGAGGATATACCCGAAGGTACACCGGCGAGTGAACTGGACCCCTACCTGGGATTGAAACCCACCTATACAGGCGGTTTTCTGCTGAAATATAATCTTGTATTCTAGTTTTCGTTCCTTACCGGGGCAGGTAGCCTGCCCCGGTAAGGAAATTTCAACAATTTACAGACGGAATTTCAGCCCCTGCGTGAGCGGATGATAGAACATTGAGTCTATCGTTTGCTCGGACATCTGGATATTACCCATTTTGAACAGGTTCTTTGCTGTTACAATTCCGAAACCTTCCGACAGATTGGTATAAATTGGATAAACCTCCGCGCCGGTCAGACCGGAATTGGCTGAAGCCGTTATATTAAAATCACGTATTTCTTTGCCACCACCCTCAAGGTAGATGAACCCTTTCTCAAAGTACCGGAAATTGTTGGTTGGAGCGAGCTGGGAGGCCAGAAATTTATAAAGCTGGGCGCCCTGCAGTTCCGTAGTGCCTTTGTAAATGCCCGGACCTATCTGCTGCTCAAGTCTTTCCACATTCTTGGCAGCGCGCCATACGAGGGTATCGCGCAGCAATACCGTTCCGTTAGGGGCCTCTTCCCGGTAGGGGAGTACCAGTGTAATATCAAAATAAACACCATTTATGTCAGTTCGCCAGTCAATGGTGGTGGTGGTACTGTACGCAAAAGACATTTTCCGCACAATATTGGTAGGGTCAGGCCGGGTAATGCTGAAATCTTTCGGTATAGTTGTCTGAGCGGTGATATCTTCGCGGCCGTCTGTACGCTTGACGACCAGCCTGTATGAGTTGCCCGGAATCAAAAAACCGGGTTTTTTTACCTTGTAAAGCCAGTTGGGCTGGGACGCAAATACCCCCTGGTCTCTGACATATCCTTCCAGGTTGCCATCTACCCGAAACAGTTGTGCACGCGAGTTGCTGCCAACCTGCTCCAGCCATACACTGATGGCAGATTCCGGATAATACAGCGAGTCGGGAATCTGGGCTATTTCAAGCGCACTCTTTTCCGGATCGAGAAAAGCCTTTTCAACCCGTACATAATGCGCAGTGTCTTTGGGCGACAGGATCGCATAGACAATGGGCAACTCCTTCCAGGGAGCAGCTACTTCAAATTCATTCGAGCAGGCATTGAATACCAGCGCCGCAAACAATAATGCAATTACGTTCCTCATCTTTTATTAATTGCAGCAAAGATAAGG
>JBEGNB010000349.1:0-5692 GCA_041182785.1 Bacteroidota bacterium | reverse complement strand
AAAGCTGTGTGTGATTATAGAGACAATGGTTCTTCGTCTTCTGTAGTTTGTGAAAAAGAATGATTCAACGATAGCTTCTTCGAGCCACAGGATTCGTACAGTCAGGATGCTACCTGCCAATCTGAAGAGAGAAACGGCACCGTGACATCCGACATCTCTGATTCAGTGAACTTGTACCCCAACCCGGCGACTGAATTCTTGGTGTTAAGCACGAGCATACCCTTTAGTCGTGGGCAAGTGCAGGTGTTCAACAGCCAAGGGACATTGGTGCGAAGTATGAATCTGACAGGCGTCGCCACGAGTATGCCAGTAACAGATTTGCCGGAAGGGGTTTACTCCCTGCATGTCCGTTTGGACGGCGGCATAATTGCGCACAAGGTTTTTGAAAATCGGTGGTGGCTTATAAGTGTTGATTGGGAAAACGACTGGTGGGCAGGCGTCAAAACGATCGTCAACCCATGTTCGGTGTGGATTGACCACTCGGTAAATGTACGAATGAAATATTCAAACGAGTGGTACTTTTTCAACTGTGGCGTGGCAAGCAGCCTGTGGCCCACTACGGGCTCTACATGGACGGTAAACAACGCCAAGTGCCGGTTTACCCTGAGGCGGACAATCTAATTTCCATCCTTAACGAGCAGGCAGGCATATCACATGATGTGCCTGCTTACTGTTTAAAATCAATAGATTATGCGAATTTTACTCGTTACTTTGTTCATAACCCTGGCCGCCATGCCAAACGGGCAGGCTCAAACCAAACTGATTCGGATAAGCCCCCAGTTCGGTTTTCGTATGCACGACGACACATACTCCGCCGCGAAACATGGTGGCGGCAGAAGGGTTTTGGCCTCTCCTACTGCAGGTATTTTCATTCACTTTGGCAAATCGCCCGTAAGCCTCGGCTGGCAAACGGACATCAACGGGCAGATGAGCGTCCCCACTTTGGACAGTACTGACTATGCAATCTGGTTTTTGAATGAAACATGGATTTCGCACCAGGTTGAACTGCGCTACTCATTTGAAAAAATCTATCTCGGATTGGGTGCATACTGGCAGCGGCGTGAGGGGTATATTAATCACTTAATTCCCATTCCCGGAGTAATTGAATGGAAGACCTCGGGCTTACACTTGTCTGCAGGCTTGCCGTTTTCCAGTATTGACATCGAGTACAGAACACGAATAAAACTACAGCCGGACTTTGCTACCATAATTAGTTCCTCTCAACATTCGCTGCTTCTGTTGTACAACCTTGGCAAAAGACGGAATCCTGGTAGCGGCAATAAAACTTTGGCGATAAACGGCCTGACTGGCGTGCGGTTTTTCCCGACTGGAAACATAGAACTGCTGACAGGCGAAGATTTCACACCAATAGGTATCGCGCCGCTTGTAGGGATTGAGCTTCTACACAAAAAGTCTGGCATTTCGCTCAACCTTGAACGAGACTGGTGGCTCGCCCTTAACGGCGGTAGTTTCCGACGCGATGTGAAAGGCTATATCAATTCGGCTTTTATTGGTTTAGGATACCATAAACTGCTCCAAAACGATCGGCATATACGATTCAGGGTCGGCGGGTCATTTATCATTGACTATGATAAATTGGTCGATATTAGCCTATCAACTCCGAATAAAGATAAGCTTGGAAACTATCAGGTAAAAGGGATAGGAGCAATGGTTTCTTATGAATTGCTGCCGGACACCGATATTGAAATCAAGCACACCTTCCCTTGGTTGGGAGACAAGCTATTCAATCCGACGCGGTTTTCATTGGGTCTGATTTACAGGTACAATCCTGACTGAAGTGGCAGGCTCTACCTGGACAGTTCTGGATCGATGATAAAGAAATTATGCTCAACAGACGATCACATTTCCGGGGAGGTATACTTGAGACTTGAATGGGGGTGGTCAAAGTTATTACTTTTGAACAAGCAGTGTCCTTGTCCTACCCCTCATTTACCAGTGCCACTCTAAAGTAGAGATTCCGGTACAGGTTTTCAAAGGCTGCAGGGGTTTTGTACTTGAGACTTGAGTAAGAGAAGCCAAAGTTATTACCATTGTGCAAAACAGATTTCTGTGTCAGGGCTTTGTTATGATCTGATACAGAAATCTGAACACAGCCCGGAAAACCTGCCCCCCTCACCCTTCAAACAACTCCAGCGCCAACTTCTTGCCGTTCATGTTGTGCTGGCGAGCGCGGTACAGCTTGTGGGGCAGGTACGGCCGACCATGCTTCGTCTCATGGAACGACAGGCGGCATTTCTTGCTGCAAAACAACTGCCAGGTCGTTCGCTCCAGATACTGTTTGCCACACTGTTTACACGGCTTGGCTTGCTGATATACCGGCATTTCAGGGATTTTATTCACCTTCGGCGGCTCCTTTTCGAGTTCCTCCAGCAGGGGTGTGAGGGCCTCAAACTCCCTGATTTTTGCCCGCAGCCGGTAATTCAGTCTGTTCTCTACCGCCCACCGCAGCTCGCCGATCAGTCCGGGGCTGAATGAATAATACCCGGCACTACCACCTCCGTCATGCCTGAACCCTTGCGGCACATTTGTTCGAATATGCCTTTCTTGCCCCATGTTTCAAAGTAGTAGTACACTATCTTCCAGTGAGGAAAACTACTGTCAAGATTACGCCACTGAGTACCTGTTCGGGTTATCCAGAGGATGGCATCGAAAATTTCTCTCAAATCATATTTGCGAGGACGCTGCCAGTTCAAAAAAACTTATATACCTTTCCACTGGTCATCGGTGAGCCGTTCAAATTGCGGTTGCATATCGTATAAGTTTAGACGCTTACAAGATACGCCGATGGCCACTTTTTTACTGGATTAACTTTTTGAACACGCTCTTAAATTACGGGCAGGCGCTGCCTTGCCCAGTCACATACTACCTTAATTAGTGATAGAAATAGTATGTCCGGTAAGTCCGGTGGGTGATCGTTCTGAATAACATGACGCAAACTTATGTATTATTTTTGTTTCGCCAAACATATGGCATATTATTTTTTTGCGAGAATTGATTATTTTGGATAATATGGAGTGCTGACTCAGACATCATGACAGTTTCAGAATGCAATCGCCCAAACCCCGGATCGCCTGCCGTTAACGCCCGATCTTTTTCCCGTTCTTGTTTATCCTGAACCACCTGCCGTGCCGGCAAACAGTGGCATATCCTGCTGTCTCGACCGAGTAGTCGCTGAACGGGGTGGCGGCGTCATAGCGGCAAGGGATCATGGTGTCGCCCCGGTGATTTACCCAGCCCCATTTGCCGTTTTTCCTGACCATGACCCAGGGATCACCCGGGCGTGCAATGTCTTCGTATTTCACGGGGATAACGGTTTTCTCATCCATGAAGAAAAGACCATATCTGTTGTCCCGCGACAGCAGCAAGGTATTCTCTGCCACGGACATTGCTTTTTCAAAAACACATGGCACAATCTCTTTTCCATTGTTGTCAATGTATCCCCACCGCTCATTTCTGCGAACTCCGAATATCTCCAGATCATGCTTATACCACGCGAGGTCGTACGGTGGTTTCACTATTTCATATCCGTTCGTGTCTATGTAGCCCCACAGACTATCCTCCAGGATCGCAGCGAATCCTTCACGAAAATCCTCGACGGCTTCGTACTGTGGCACCACGATTTCACGACCGCTCGTGTTCAGGAAGCCCCACTGGTTGTCTTTCAGAATCCGGGCGAATCCTTCATAAAAATCGGTAACACACTGGTACTGTGGCTTCACTATTTCATTGCCGTTCCTGTTCAGAAAGCCACAATGGCCATTTTTCCTGAGTGTAGAGAATCCAGCCTCAAAACCTCCGGTTTCTTCATACTGACTGAGGGGGTACAGGATTTCGTTTCCGTTCCTGTCAACGACCCGGCTGGACTGACTGTTCAAGCTGGCCAGACAGACGAATGAGAAAAAAGTGATCAGGGTTTTCATGGTCTTGCAGGTTCATTGTCTTACACCCTCGAAAATATGTCGCACTGTGTTGTTGTAGTTAAAGTTCTCGACAAGTGCCGACATCCGGCTGGTACGGGCATCTATCTGAACAGAAACACTGCTTTCCAGGTATCCCGGAACTGATGCATATTTTGTAAAATCATAAACACCCTCAGGTTCGTAATTGTAACTGAAGGAGAGGGGGATTTAATCAGTCCTGTCGGAACTTCAAAGTCAATATGCAGACTGTCTGGCGGAACCTCGTGGACCGGTATCAGATCAAAAAGTTCCCGCTCTATTAAAGGTTTTACTGTGTTCCAGTCGAGCCTACCGCTACCACAGCCAAGCGTTGGCAAGGCAACCGATATGATATCAAGTTCAATCAGTATCCGGCGAAGATCACTCAGGCCATCGATGATAAACACCAGTTGAGAGGGTGACTTCCAGTGCTGTTTGGCAGGAAAGTTGATGTTCAAACTTTTACAGACAAATAATCCGCCGCTAAAATAGTCCAAAATACCAAACCAAACTCCCTGCACCCCGGAAACCTATCCACAGTTACCCGTGAAAGAGGCCAAATCCACCGTCTTCCGACGGCGTGATTTCCAAATAACAGCAGAAATGAGGTGGCAGTTAATGAAAACTGTCCGGAATTACCCGGTCTCCCTGTTAACCAGCCGGAAATCTCCCGGAAACTGGCTTGATTTTCGATGATTTCGGCGTCAGACATGGTTTTCAGACAAGTGCGGTCGGTTCTTTCCTGTAAGCCAGGGGCGCTGCGATTAATCTGGTTTTGTTTACCCGCAGAGTTGCGCGGAGGTAATCGCAGAGTTAACTGAAGAGTTACGCATAGTAGCGCAAAGACTATTTCTCCGCGTAACCCTGCGTCGAACTCTGCGAAACTCTGCGGTAAAACATACCCCGTTTGTGGTCAGAGAGGGGGCACGACGAGGCAATCATTTTGAGTCTGTCGAGGCCATATTTACAAAAGAAATTTCAGGAAAAAATGATCGTATTTCAAGATCAAAATGCGGTGTTTTTCGGGCTAAAAAACCGGCTTTTTCGGACTAAAATTCAGGTCAGAGCAGTTATGGGCAAAAAACGGCTAAAATGCGCTTAAATGCAGTGTTATCGGCAAAAAAACAGCCATATCCATAAATTGGCAAATTGGCAAGGTATATATATATACCCTTGCCAATTTGCCAAGAGATATGGTGGCAGTTTTTCGCCGCTTTTGCCCGAGGGGTTTTGAGTTGAAAAAATGGGGCCTCTTTCGGGCCGGAATCGGCGACCGGAATCAGTCCTGAAAACCGGGCTCCCGGGTCGGAGCCAGAACCGAAATCAGGCGGCCGGAATCAGATCTGAAAACCTGACTCCCCGGTCAGTGTCGGAACCGGTGTCGGCGACCAGAATCAGCCCTTAAGACCTGGCTCCCGGGTCGTGGCCAAAACCGGGATCGGGCGGCTGGAAGAACAAGCCTCCAGCCAGGGCTGAAAAACCCGTTTTGAAGAAATTTTGGGCAGTTGAAAAAAAAATTTTTAAGGTTCATTTTTGTGAAATCTCCGGCAGCTTTTTACCTTTGTTGCGCTGCGAACCTTCGGTGCCGATTTTTCCTCTCCAATTGACATTTTTCAGGTTTCCCGGCTGGTTTCCCAAAAAAAAGTACCTTGTAACTAATTGATTGTCACGTTTTTGTGTGGAGGTTCATGTTCCTGACTCTCCGCTGAAAAACGCTCAAAAGCGCTATAATG
>JBEGNB010000348.1:0-5174 GCA_041182785.1 Bacteroidota bacterium | reverse complement strand
CTGCAGGAGTGTGTCACGCATGCCAATGATCAGCAGCACTGGATTCAGCGTTTCCCCTGCCAGTTCCCGATCGGGTTCTTCAATGAACAGGATTTTGTGGTTATCAAACCGTCCGCGCTTGATACGGTGGCCAAAACGCTGGATCTCGAGATTGTCAATCCGTTCAATCGCATTATGGGTTACGAGTTCAAAGTGAGCGGTATTTCGATAGATTCTGTTTCCAATCTGGCAACAGAGCACCAGCCCAATCTGCGGTTCAACCCCTCCACCGGTGAAATTATCGGTATGGGCCTCGATGAGTCGTCTATCAGCAAGCATGCACTCCCGGCTAATTTTCTCAGGATTCACTATTCCAGTTTAACTGACACATCTGTTTGTGTCTCTGAAATTTCGGCGGTGGTGAATAACAAGTACCAGCTGAGCAATGCCACCATCGGAACGCCGGCCTGTATCACGGTAGTCACCAGCAATACAAATGACATACCTGCTGCTTTCGGGGTATATGTACAGCCCAATCCGTTCGACAAACAGGTCACTATTTTCTTTGAGAATGAATCTGCCGATCAAATGACTGTCTCTCTTTCGGATATTACAGGCAAGATGCTGCGTACTTTTGAGGGAGTACGCGAGAACTCTGTTACGTTTGAAAGGGGCAGTTTGCCACCCGGCACTTATTTCTACACGGTAAAAGGTCCGAAAGGCCGCGTTACGGGCAAGATCATGGCGAAATAAATTGCAGACCCCCAATGTGACGTTAACTTTGCAGTCATTCAACAAATCAGCATGTCTGCCGAACCCATAATTGCCGATATACGCGCCAAACGCTTCTCTCCGGTCTATTTCCTGCACGGAGAGGAGCCGTTTTTTATTGACCAAATCTCCGATGCGGTTGAGCAGAACGCGCTGCCCGAAACTGAGCGAGGCTTCAACCAGACTATCCTGTACGGGAAGGATGTGGATCACCTGACGCTGCTCGATTACTTGCGGCGTTATCCCATGATGAGTGAGCGTCAGGTGGTGATTCTCCGCGAGGCTCAGGAAATGAAGTCGCTCACCGAGCTGACTTCCTACATGGAGAATCCGATGCCTTCCACGGTGTTTGTGGTGTGCCACAAGCACAAGAAAGTGGACAGTCGTACAAAATTTGGCAAGGCGCTGTCCGGAAAACAGGTGGTATTGTTTGAAAGTAAAAAGCTGTACGACAACCAGATTCCCGAGTGGATCAGTTCATACTGCAAGTCCAGGAAAATCGGAATTGAACCCGCCGCCACCGCCCTTATGGCAGAATACCTCGGCGCCGACCTGTCCAGAATAGCCAATGAACTGGAGAAGCTGACGATCAACCTGCCCGCCGATGCAGTTATAACCGTGGCTGCCGTACAGGATAATATTGGTATCAGCAAGGAATACAATGTTTTTGAGTTGCAGAAGGCATTTGCTCTGCGTGACGTGGCCAAGGTGGCGCGTATCAGGGAGCATTTCGCCTCCAATCTGAAAAAGAATCCGCTGATTGTAACAATTTCCAGTCTGTTTGCCTACTTTTCCAAGATATACATGCTGCATTCGCTGAAGGGGAAACCCGATGCGGAGGTTCTGAAGGCGCTCGATCTGCGTTCGGAGTGGTTTCTGAAAGAATACAGGGCGGCGTTGCCCAATTATTCACAGGCTCAGGTTATTCAGATCATCTCCCTGCTAAAGACCTATGACCTGCGCTCCAAAGGGGTGGAAAATGACAGTGCCGATGAGGCCGAACTGATGAAGGAGCTTTTCTGGAGAATGATGGGTTAGGGGGGGCTGTTTAACAGAAGAGTTTCGCAGAGTGGTGATGTCGTTCTCTGAAATTATTCGTCAATCTTTTCCTGTTTTCGACACTGGGACACCCAAAATAAACATGTTTTTTGACGCAAATAACTGATATACAATATCTTATTTTTTTTATAAAAAAATGTGCCGAAAACAGGAGTTTAACCGCAGAGTTCGCAGAGTTTAACCGCAGAGTTGCACAGACTACTCGTTCCCGGCACTGCGCCCGGCTCAACCAGTCCCTGGCGATTTTCCCAGTTGTGACCGATACTTTTTTTCGGGTACCGCAAAACTGCTGCTACCAACGTACCTTTGCGGCTCTTTTCACATATTTACCACAAACAAGGTGCTAACAGTTCACAACGTCGGGCTACAATTTGGAAAGCGGGTGCTTTTTGATGAAGTCAATCTGAAATTTACAAAAGGCAACTGCTACGGTGTAATCGGAGCAAACGGGGCTGGAAAATCCACCTTCCTGAAGATTCTGTCGGGAGCCATAGACAGTACGCGTGGCAGCATAGAGATCACGCCGGGCGAACGTATGGCTGTACTCTCCCAAAACCACTTCGCCTTCAACGAATATCCGGTGATGGATACAGTGATTATGGGGTATCCCCGGCTGTACAGCATCATGAAGGAAAAGAATGCCATCTACGACAACCCAAATGCCACCGAAGAAGAATCCATGCGGGCAGCCGAACTGGAAGGTGAATTCGCAGAAATGAACGGATGGATGGCCGAGAGCGATGCAGCAGAATTACTCAGCAATCTGGGTGTACCCGAATCGCTGCACTACTCCCTCGTGGCCGACCTCACAGGCTCCGACCGCGTGAAGGTGCTGCTGGCGCAGGCCCTGTTCGGCTCTCCCGATATTTTGCTCATGGACGAGCCCACCAATGACCTGGATGCCGAAACCACCGACTGGCTCTGCGATTTTCTGGCTGATTACCAGAACATTGCCATTGTTGTGTCGCACGATCGCCACTTCCTCGACATGGTATGTACGCACGTGGTAGATGTGGATTTTGGCAAAATCCGGATGTTTACGGGCAACTACACTTTCTGGTATGAAACCAGCCAGATCATGGCCCGCCAAATGGCGGATAAAAACAAGAAAACAGAGCAAAAGCGGCAGGAAATGATGGAGTTTATTGCCCGTTTCTCGGCCAATGCATCCAAATCAAAACAGGCAACCAGCCGTAAAAAAGCCCTCGAAAAACTCAACCTCGAGGAAATTCAGGCATCCAGCCGAAAATATCCCTACGTCGCTTTCCGCCCCGAGCGCGAACCCGGTGATGTGATTCTGGATATTCAAAAACTGAGTGCCAAAAACAATGTGGGCGAGTATCTGTTCAAGGATATTTTTCTGCGCCTGAACAAAGGCGACAAAGTGGGAATCCTGAGCAGAAATGCCATGGCGGTATCTGCCCTGTTTGATATTCTTGCCGGGGAAGAGGAGCACTTTGAAGGCGAATTCCAATACGGACAAACAATCTCTTTCCAGTATCTTCCCAACGACAATGGCAAGTACTTTACCGGTGATCAGGACCAGAATCTGATTGACTGGCTGCGGCAATACTCCAAAGAAAAAGACGAGCCGTTTATCCGCGGTTTTTTGGGCCGTATGCTGTTCAGTGGCGAGGAGGTATTCAAAAAATCCAGTGTATTGTCGGGCGGGGAAAAGGTACGATGCATGTTGTCCAAAATCATGCTGGCCAACCCGAACCTGCTGATTCTGGATGAACCCACCAACCACCTGGATCTGGAGTCCATCACGGCGTTGAATACCGGAATGAAGGACTTCACCGGCAACATTATTTTTACCTCACACGACTATCAGCTGCTGGACTCTGTGGCTAACCGCATCGTGGAAATTACCCCGCGCGGCCTGATTGATCAGTCCATGTCGTACGGCGAGTACCTGCACAGCGACAAGATCAAGAAGCTGCGGGCGGAGATGTACGGGTAAGGGATTGTTTAACCGCGATTTATTGCATCAGCAGTACCCTGACGGTATGCGTATTCCCCCCACCCGCGACTCGCAGACAGTACACACCGGCCGGCAGACCGGAACAATCCACCCGCTCCACCAGATTACCCTGTATCGCGCGCCGCAAAACAGGCAAACCGGCGCTGTTGTACAACTCCAGCCAGCCCTTGCCGGCGCCACTCACGTTCAGCACGCCGGTTGACGGATTGGGAAAAACCACCGGTGCCAGGTAATCTGCACTGCCCGTCTCATATACAGCGGTCGAACCGGCATACTCGTTTGCTCCGATATCACCATAGGAACCCGACAAAGACGGATTACCCCAGTAGTCAGCCGGAACCGCCTCTACCCCGAACCGCGACGCCAGGTCAAGGCCGGCATCAATAGCCGGCGAACCGGGAGTGAGCCGGTAGGCTGTCAGTTCGCCGGAGCCTTGCGGATAAATTGTTCCGCCCGCACCTGCGCCTGCAAGCTGCGGGTCGGCCACAATACCCGTTTCGGCACCTCCCGTCATCTCGTTGCCGGTGGCATCTCTCCAGGCATCCAGGGTATTGTAGTCTGTACCCTGATACCTGATCAGAAGAGGCGCTCCCGACGACCAGTACAGGTTGCCCGCGAAATAGCCGGAGTAACCCGCCGGCACGTCCACCAGCGGGACGCCGCCCGTGGTGACGAAAATATTGTTGAACACCCGGGCATGGGTGATTCCGGTGTACCATTCAGTTATCTTGAACGCGGCCTCACTGTTGTTAGCCGGAGCCGGTGTTACATATATGGTGTTGTTGTGCACCAAACAGCTGTCCATCACCGTGGTACTGCCCTCCTTGAACAGCGTGATGCCCGCTGCATTGTGCCGGCCGTCGTTCTCGCTGACATTATATCGGCATATATTGTTCTTCCACGGGCGCCCGTTGAGCATCTGGCCCAGCAGAAAGCCGCCGCCATCGTTGTCATGCGAGTAGTTATACTGCATGATACAGTGGTTGGAGCCCCCGTCGAGATCAAAGCCGAGACCATCGCAGGTGCTGGTGCTGTGATTACTGAAACTTTCGTTGTACTGTATGGTTACGCCGCGCGCATCGTACACCCATATTCCGCCGGGTCCGCCGCAGTGTATGTTGCCGGCACCGTTATTGAATGCCACACAGTGCTCAATCAGGCCTCCGTCGGTATTGCTCAGCACAATTCCGTTGCCCCGGATGGCATTCGGATCGGGTACGCCCGGATTATTCCAGGAAGTACAATGAGTAATGGTCACGTTTTTATGCGGATAGCCCACGTAATTATTGAATCCGATATAGCCGTACACCAGTATGCCGTCCCAAAGGTTGTCGTGCACCATGAGGCCGTTCAGGACGAGGTTTTCGTAACCGGTATTGCC
>JBEGNB010000347.1:0-5239 GCA_041182785.1 Bacteroidota bacterium | reverse complement strand
TGTGTATAAGAGACAGATCATATATGCCGACAACGGTATTCACTTCGCCGAAAAGGCGGCAGAGGAAGCCCGAAAACTTCAGCTTGAAATGGCCTCTTTCCTCGGTTAATAACCTTTATGGCTTCCAGCGACGATGAAATATGGATGAAACGATGCCTCGAACTCGCCCGGCGAGGTGCGGGAACGGTATCGCCCAATCCAATGGTAGGTGCCGTACTTGTTCACAATAACCGGGTTATCGCAGAGGGCTGGCACGAACGATGGGGCGGCCCGCATGCCGAGGTAAACTGTTTCAACGCCGTAGCTCCTTCCGATGCAAGGCTCATCAGAGAATCCACTCTTTACTGTAACCTGGAACCTTGTTCTCACCACGGGAAAACGCCGCCCTGTGCTGATCTGGTGGTAAAAAAAGGAGTAAAAAGGGTTGTTATAGCCAATACTGATCCAAATCCGCTCGTATCGGGCCGCGGAATTGAACAAATCAGGCATGCCGGCATACAGGTTGAAACGGGTGTAATGGAAGGTGACGGACTGTTCCTTAACAGGTATTTTTTTACCAGAATAACCCAAAAACGACCCTATGTAATCCTCAAATGGGCCCAGTCTGCCGATGGTTTCATGGGAATAAAGGGTGAAAAAACGGCTATATCCGGCCCGGCAGCACTCAGGCTGGCTCACCGGTGGCGCAGCGAATCGGATGCCATTCTGGTTGGTGCCGCTACGGCCACCACCGACAACCCTTCGCTCGACACCCGTTATTTTTTTGGCAAAAATCCGATTCGCATCTTGCTCGATGGCGCAGGAAGTGTCCCCACCCACGTCAATCTGCTATCTGACAACCGGGAAACACTTGTTTTTGGCCCTCACAGACCGGGACTACCCGCCTGCAAACGCTTCGCGGGCACACACACGTACACGCCCGTGAGGGATGTGGCTGAAGTACTGTTCAGCGAAAATATCGGTATTCTTTATGTAGAAGGCGGTTCAGGGGTGCTTGAACAGTTTATCAGTGACGGACTGTGGGATGAAATCCGTATCATCGGGAGCCGACGCATTCTGGGTAGCGGTGTCAGGGCTCCTGCAGTACCGGAAGGCACAACCGGTTACACTGCATTTGAAGCTGGTGAAGATCTGGTGAAAATTTATTTCAGGCAATCAACATACAATCCGGACAATTTAAACATTCCTGTCGCATGATATCTCTGTTGCTGTGGTTAATGCCTCTCTTCCTGGGTAACAATTCAGCTGCCACTCCCCCCGTGGTGGAGTGGCTCGATCCAAAAGAGTACGATTTTGGTGAAGTAGGCCATAACCGGCCAGTTTCTGTCGTATTTTCATTTCGAAATATTTCTGACTCTCCACTGATTCTTCAGACAGTGAGAACCACCTGTGGCTGTACGGCAGCCAGCTGGACCGAGGCACCTGTACCTGCCGGAGAGAAGGGTGAAGTACGTATCGAGTACGACGCCTACCAGCAGGGCGGATTCGACAAGAAAATCAAGGTATTCTTCGACAAGCAGCGAAAGCCGGAAACACTCCGGATTTTCGGGAGGGTTATTTCTGACTGAGCAATACCTGCTCAATAATGCGGGGATAATATTTGTGCTCCAGGTCCAGTACTTTTCTGGCAATATTTTCCGGGGTATCCTCCGGACTCAACTGACACGATGTCTGGAAAATGATATCTCCTTCATCGTAGTGTTCATTCACATAATGTATGGTCGGACCACTCTCCTGCTCTCCGGCAGCTTTAACTGCCTCGTGCACATGGTGACCATACATACCATGACCACCGTATTTCGGCAGCAAAGCAGGATGAATATTGACGATTTTATCAGGATAGGCTTTCACCAGATAGCCTGGAACAAGCCATAAGAAACCGGCGAGGACGATGAAATCTGTCCCGTATCTTCCGAGAACATTCAGCAAATCCTCCGATTCGTAAAAATACTTTCTGTCAATGAACTCCACAGGAACGCCAAACTCATGAGCAATACCGATTACTCCTGCATTCATTTTATTACACACCACGACCACAACCCTGCCAACCTCGGAAGACTGGAAGTGTTCCATGATTTTACGTGCATTGGAGCCGCTGCCTGATGCAAAAATGGCAATATTCACTATTTTTTCCATAGCCTCAGAAAATAAGATCGGTAATAGCAAGAGTTCCGAATATCATACTGGCGATTCCGTTAGTCGTAAAAAACGCCAGATTAACCCGGCTCAGGTCGTTGGGTTTAACCAGAAAATGCTGCCATGCCAGCAGTGCAAGAAAAATGGCGGTGCCCGTCCAGAGCAGCCAGCCGGTTTGTGGTGCCTCGCTGAAAACCAGTCGGGCGGCCAGCACCATCAGAAAAGCAGTGCCAAGGTGCATCCATTCCGATATCCTGAGGGCTTTTGCCCGGCCAAAATGTGCCGGCATGGAATACAGTCCGTGCTCCCTGTCGAATGATTCATCCTGCAGGGCATAGATCACATCGAAGCCTGCCGTCCAGAACAGTACTGCGAATCCGTAAACAACGGGAATCCACTGGAAGCTGCCTGTCACCGCAATGTAGGCGCCCACAGGCGCAAGCGCGAGGCCGAGGCCCAGCACTGCGTGACAAAGCCAGGTAAAGCGTTTGGTATAGCTGTAGCCCAGTACCACCAGCAGCGCAACCGGTGAAAGCCAGAAACACAGCGTATTGATGAAAGCTGTGGCAAGAATAAATCCGGCACAGTTCAGCAAAACAAACAATAACGCCCGCTGTGGTGAAATAACCCCTGAAGGGATCTCGCGCGAAGCTGTACGTTCGTTGGCCGCATCAATATCCCGGTCAAGGTACCGGTTGAAGGCCATAGCTGCGCTGCGGGCCATCACCATACATATCAGCACCAGAAACAACTTCAACCAGATATCGCCGGCAGGCCGTGTAGTAGCGGCAATGGTGAAGCCAACCAAAGCAAACGGAAGTGCAAAAACGGTATGGCTGAATTTTATCAGAGACAGGTAGTTTTTCATCATGGCAAAAGTACGGCCGGACAGCCAATTTCAAACCGTACTGACATAGTGTTAATTAGTTGTAACCCGAGAAATATTCATCAACATTCTTGGTGAATGTGCGTTCTGTGGGGGAACTTTGCAGCCTTATGTCAGAAAATCCAGTTCCTCGTCCAAAATTTTCCATCAGCAGCCTGAAAAAGGCGCTCCGTATCTTCCGGTTTATTCTTCCTTACCGCTGGCAATTCATTATTGGTCTTGTCCTTCTTTTTATTTCCAGCGGAGTTTTCATGATTTTCCCTTTCGGTATAGGGCTGATGCTCGACGTGGCGCAGGGGAAGGTTCGTCCGGATTTTGATCTGGGGCTGATTGAAATGGGGCTTGTCATCATTGGCATCCTGCTGGTACAGGGAGTCATTTCTTATGTCAGGGTAATGCTGTTTGCCCAGATCAGCGAAAAAGGGACAGCCGACATTCGTCAGGCACTCTACTCCAAAATTATCTCGCTGCCAATTGTTTTCTTCGAACAGAACCGCACGGGAGAGCTGAACAGCCGTCTCACAAACGATATTGGTCGCATTTACAACACATTTTCGTTCATACTTGCAGAATTTGTACGACAATTGATTTTTCTGGCAGGCGGGGCACTGTTTCTGCTTTGGCAGACACCGAAACTGGCGGGTATTATGATGCTGACCGTTCCGATTTTGGTAATTGCTGCCATTATTTTTGGTCGCTGGATTCGTAATATGTCCAAGAACAGACAAAAAATACTCGGCGACAGCAATACGATTCTGGATGAAACCCTTCAGACGATTCATGCAGTCAAGGCTTTCAGCAATGAATTGTTTGAAAACAACCGCTACAGACGATCCAATGAAGATGTGGTTCAGGTTTCTATGAAATTTGCTGCCAGCAGGGCAATTTTCACTGTATTTGTCATCACCCTGCTGTTTGGAGCCCTGTTTTTTGTAATCTGGATGGGTATGCGCATGATACAGTCGGGCGAAGTATCAGCCGGCCAGCTGGTTTCCTTCGTTACGTTTACGGCTGTTGTTGGCGCATCCATCGCAGCGCTGAGCAATTTTTTTACCGAGCTGGTGGGTGCCATTGGCGCTTCCGAACGGCTGCTTGAAATACTGGATACGCCCTCGGAAATAGAGGAGCGCCCGCAAACCAACCTGAAGGCAGGGCGATTAAAAGGCGACATTGCGCTCGAGAACATCGGATTTGCCTATCCCACCCGACCGGATATGCCCGTGTTGAAAGGTGTGGATATGACCATATCTTCAGGCAGCAAGGTGGCACTGGTCGGACAAAGCGGCGCCGGCAAGTCAACCATCATGCAGCTGCTGCTGCAGTTTCACCGCCCCGACTCGGGCAGGGTGCTGGCCGACGGCCGCGACATACAGGACTATGAGCTGTCGTCATACCGGGAAAATTTTGCGCTTGTTCCTCAGGAAGTGATCCTTTTCGGTGGATCTATACGGGAGAATATTCTGTACGGAAAGCCGGATGCCACCGAGCAGGAAATCGAGACTGCTGCACGGCAGGCCAATGCCTGGGAGTTCATATCCAGATTCCCGGAAGGTCTGGAAACTATTGTGGGAGAGCGGGGGCTCAAGTTGTCGGGAGGACAGAGGCAGCGCATCGCGATTGCACGCGCAATTCTGAGAAACCCCAGTGTATTGCTGCTCGATGAAGCAACGTCATCGCTCGATGCAGAATCAGAGAGACTGGTTCAGGAGGCGCTGGAAAATCTGATGAAGGGGCGTACGAGCATTATCATTGCTCACAGACTTGCCACTATCAGGGAAGTTGACTGCATTTATGTGCTTGAAGGTGGAAAAATTGTTGAGCAGGGCACACACGCAGAACTTTCTGCGAAAGCAGACGGCGTTTACTCAAGTCTCGCCCGGCTACAGTTCAACCTGATGCCCGGGTAATACCGTGTCAGGGAGTCAGGCAGTACGCTTTGATGCGTACTTTTTTCCCGCGTTCGTCCTCGGTGATATCCTGCCAGCACAGTTCCACCCCGGGAATCAGTTCCAGTTCGGGCCGTTTGTGCGGAGTAATAATTACCAGCAGAGGGGTAGCCTGAAACAGATTCCATGTCAGGGAAAACAGATCCTTATGCGGACAAAGATGCATTGCAAACGAGGAAATAATGGTTGAATATGCGCCATCGAGGCCATTTTTCACCACATCCATGAATGAATACCGATGGCAGGGCAACCCTGTTTTCTTTTCATAAAG
>JBEGNB010000346.1:0-6294 GCA_041182785.1 Bacteroidota bacterium | reverse complement strand
TTCACCGAATGTACTGGTGACTGCTTCCGGACATATATAGTCAAACCGGAGTTCGACAAAATCTGAAGCCGGGTCTTTCTCCACAATCAGGGCATCGGGTACTGCG
The DNA here is from genome assembly GCA_041182785.1 of Bacteroidota bacterium. Lineage (GTDB taxonomy): Bacteria > Bacteroidota > Bacteroidia > Chitinophagales > Saprospiraceae > M3007. Next base: position 6,188 of record JBEGNB010000346.1, on the reverse strand, counting down.
CCTTCGCGGGCACTTGTGCTTTTGACACCCTTCATATCCGTTATCTTCCAGTTGCCGGAGGGGCCCATCAGTACGAAGGAGTACCTGTTGCCGGATATAGTGTCGAGCACCGCTACCGGTCTGCGGAAATCGAAGGGACCCCATTCATCCATGATGATAAACTGTCGGCCGCGCGGGAATTCTGCGGGCAGTTCAGCGAGAATGCCATCGGGCAGGCTGTCAGGTTCCCGGAGCTCCACGAGAGGGATATCGAGCGGGGCATACGGGTTGTCCGGAGAGCCTTCATGAGAGAAATTGACCGTCCGGAAAGAACTCAGCAGCGGATCTTTCCAGACTTTATTCAGGTCGTCGAGCGCACCGTAAATGTCGTTTCGGAAAAACTTCAGGCCCTTGTTGGGTTTGGGTACAACCAGTAACTGCTCAAAATCGTGGAACAGATTTTCACCGTTAACAGCTATCGTTTCGGAGTTGGCGATTTTCAGCGGCTTCCTCACACCCAGGAATACGTTCCGGTCAATAATCCAGTCGCGGCTGCGCACATCTCTTTTTTGGGCGTAGCCCCAGTCGGCAGGCTGTGATTCCCGCGCCCAGATATGGATGCCCGTTGAGTCGTCCATGAACAGATTTCTGGCGATGGTATCGTTTTGTCCGTGTTCGATGGCAATACCTGTTTTGCACTTCGCGATAAGGTTACCCATGATTTTGGACTGATAGCCGTATCCACCCCAGATACCGTTGGTACATTCCTGTATCATGTTACCCTGAATAGTATTTCTGGAGAAAGTAACCTCTACGCCGTTGGTGGGGGCATAACTGAAGTCGTTCCCGTAAATCAGGTTGTCGTTGCAGCCGCCTTCACCGGTATCCATAGTGGTTTGTCCAGCCCACAGGAACAGTCCGTCGCCGGAATGTGTGACTGAATTGAAGGCGATGAGATTATTGCTGCTTTGTTCGTAGAGCAGGATGCCGGCCGAATCCTGTCCGCGCTCATAGAAACCGTGTGAGTAGCCGCGCACGTTCCAGTCGAGGAAATTGTGCATGATTTTGTTTCTGCTGCTGCGGTACAGGCCTATTCCGAGTCCGGAGTTGTAGTGAAAGAAGTTGTTGTAAACGACGGCATCATTACAACCCGTCATGAGCAGGGCATTCTGGCAGCCGGTGGCTTTACATCCCTTGACAGTCACATTTGAGCAGTTTTTGAGGTAAAAAGCGGCCCCGTAGCGCATCCATTCATCCTTTTCGTTCTGGTGATAGCTCAGCCAGTCGGAGAAATCCTCCCGTTCGCGGATGGAATGAAGTCTGGGCCGGTAGTTGTAGGAAAAGTCGCAGTTTTCGAGCCGGAGAGACGCTGCATCTTCTGCCAGCAGGGCAATTTTGAAGCCCCTGACGCGGGCGTTTTTCAGGGTAACGAATTTCCCCTTGATGCGGATGGCCAGTCCGGTAAACAGATCCGGCCGGTCGGCAGCTGCTGTACTGACCAGTTCGGCGTTGTTGAAATCAACGGTAATGCCATCGCCTTCGATGGTTATAACCGGGGTGACAGCACCTGTTTCTGTGGGTAACAGGTAGTTCTGTGCATCGGCTTTCAGCACATATCGTTCCTTTTTCACCGTACACGACTGGCTGATCACCAGATTCTGCGTGAGTGTGATTTCGGGCGACTGGGCTGCCAGGAGAGCGGGCAGGAAGAGAAGAATAGCGATGCGCATGGGAGCTGAAATATTGCGCAAATATATCCGGAATAAGTTGTTGCAGCGTTACATAACAACTGCCCGGGCTGTATGAATCAATTTCAGAGAAATTATTCGTCGTCAGACAATTTCATTTCCTTTTTCTATCTTTAAACCAAAAAAGAAGATGCTACTCTATATCTCGGGGTTTAACTCCACTCCCAAAGCGTTCATTTCCAACAATCAGTCTGTTGATGTATATTACGTCATTGAAAACGACTATGCCAAAGACATAAGCCAGCTGGGAGAAATCATCCGGCAACACCCGAATTACATTGATATCACAGGTCATTCGACTGGCGGATTTTACGCTTTGACGCTGAAAATAATTTTTCCGGATCAGATACGGCGATTGCATTTGATTAACCCGGCGATGGACCTTGTCAAAATTCTGGGCAATAACCCTGAACCCAAGGCGCGGGAATTTCTTGAAAACGGCCGGACGGATATGATCGCTCAACACAGCAGGAACCATGCTCTTTCGAAGAATCCGGATGTGTTTCTGTACCAGGGATTACTCGACGACCGGGTTGATGTACCATACAACACGCTGTTTGCTCTGGAAGAAAATACGCGCGTTTATCCTGAAATGGGACACCGCTTTAGTGAGCAGGAGTTTTTGCAAATAATGCGTGATATTTTGTCTCACCAGGGTTGAGGGCCGATTTTGTGTAACGGCATCTTGTCTCGTGTGAAGACCTTTATCGAAAACAGATTTTTATATGGCTGTGAACCTGTTTTGTTTAACCGCAGAGTTTCGCCGAGTACGCCGCAGAGTTACGCAGAGAAATATATTTTGCGCTACTTTGCGTTTACCTCTGCGAAACTCTGCGGTTAAATCAAACCAGGTTAATCGAAGCACTATGGTGAAAACCAATGATCAACTTACAGCTCATCTTTCAAAGAAAAACGGCCGGTCGGGTTTTTCCTGCGTAGTGCCGGATGTCTGGCGTTCCCATTCTTTGTGATCAATTGCGCTCACAGGCTTCAGCTTTTCTTTCCGGAGGCCGGCGTTCAGGTCCGACAGTTCTTTGGCGAACATATTGTCTGCCTTGGCGCGTGCCTGACGGAGCTCTTCCGTTCTGACATTGGCACCTTCCATCACAGACTGTGTGGGCAGGTCGTCAGACATTACCGAATAGACGTACAGTCGGCCGATGCGCGCACGCAGGCGCTGCTCGCCCGTGATACCTTTTGATTCGATATGTTCGGTGAGCGTTTTGCGGTGCTCCTCCAGCGATGCGCTGTACGTTTCCAGTTTAGCCTTCAGCTTTTTGTCCTTTACCAGCGATGCGCGTGCATTCACACTGTCGCGCAGATTATCCAGTTGGGCCACCAGGAATCCGAGATCTTCCACCATGCGGAACAGGCGGTCGGCGGCTTCACTCTTCTTTGCGTAGTCGAGATCAGGCTGCAGCGGATCGGGTGTCAGCGTCAGGGTTCCCTCTTCGACATTCTTTCCGGCGGTGATGCGCACCTTGTAGTTGCCGGGAGTTGCCATGCGGCCCATGAAGCCTGCGTAAACACCCATTTCACCCTGAACGAGTACACCTTTCGCCATTTTGGGCGGAGCAGTACGCATGTCCCAGCGTACGACATTGATACCCTTTCTTTTTGTTCCAGGGAAAGAAACCAGTTTATTCCCTGACGCGTCGAGGATATCAACAGTCACATCGCCGGTACTCATACGATCCTTGAGGTAGTACTGAATCACGGACTGTTCGCTGGCATTGGGGCCCGCGTAAGAGTCGGTGTTGGGGAATCCCTGTCCGTAGTGGCCGCTTGTGACTGCCGTTGGCCGCGTGGGCAGCATGGCGACATCCTTTTGCAGCAAATCGGCGGAGAGCTGGCGCAACGGAGATATATCATCAATGATAAAGATACCGCGTCCGTGTGTGGCGACGACAAGATCATTGGTTTTTGGCTGTATCACGAGGTCGCGGACGGCCACCTGTTCGGGCATTTTGGATTTGTACAACACCCAGGATTTGCCGGCGTCGTGGCTGAGGTACAGGCCCATTTCCGTTCCCAGAAAGAGCAGGTCCGGATTCACCAGATCCTCTATGATTACGTGAGCAAACCCTTGCAGGTTCGCATCATTACTGATAACCGTCCAGGTTTTACCACCGTCTTCCGATCTGGCAGCGTACGTTTTCATATCGCCGTAAGCGTGGTTGTCGAAGGTGGCATACACCACATTGCGGTTGAAGCGGCCGGGTGTGACGCGGCTTACCCAGGTGCCTGCCGGAATACCGGGGATATTTCCGGAAATGAGTTCCCAGTTTTTGCCGCCATCGCGGGTAACCTGCAGGTTTCCGTCGTCGGTACCCACGTAGATGAGATTTTCGTCCAGCGGAGAGGGCCCGATACTGAAAATCGTGCAGTGGTTTTCAGCGGAGGTATTGTCCACCGTTACACCGCCGCTCTGAGCCTGCTTTTGTTTTTCGGCGTTATTGGTAGTCAGGTCAGGCGATATACGCTGCCAGCTGCGGCCGCGGTCGCTTGTTTTGAACAGATACTGGGCGCCCATATAGATGGTACCCGGATTTTTGATGCCCCTGACGATGGGGGTGTTCCAGTTCCAGCGGTATTTTTCGCCTTCCTGCAGGGGCTGGGGCTGTATGAACTGCGACTGGTTGGTTTTGATATTGGTGCAGGTAATTTCACCGCCCTGACTTTCGCTGAAGACGAAATTCGGGTCGAGCGCGTCGGGCTGTACCCAGAAACCGTCGCCGCCACCGACACTTTCCCAGTCTTTGTTTTCTATGCCGCCCGTGCTTTGAGAGGGCCCCTTCCAGGATCCGTTGTCCTGCAGACCGCCATAGACGTAATAGGGCGACTGTTCATCTGCCTGAACGTGATAGAACTGCGATACCGGCAGCGTATTGAGGTGCGTCCAGGTAACTCCCTGATCGAGGCTCATATAAACGCCGCCGTCAGTGCCGAGGTACAAGTGATTGGTGGCATTGGGATTGATCCACAGTGCGTGGTGATCGGAGTGTACCCAGCCGCCGGCATTGGAGGCCTCGCTGAACGAGTAACCGCCGTCGGTGCTGATGGACAGCGAGAAAGCCGGACGGTACACCCGTTTGGGGTCTTTGGGGTCAACCACCAGCGTGCTGAAATAGAACGGGCGGGCCGTCACATTTGGGTTGGCGCTCTGGTATTTCCACGATTCTCCGGCGTCGGAAGAGATCAGGAGACTTGTTTTTTCGCTTTCGACGATGGCGAGCATATTGTCGGGTGCACCCGGAGCGAGTGCGAGTGCGATACGTCCGAAAGTGCCTTCGGGCAGACCGTTGGTAATCTTTCGCCAGTTTTTGCCGCCGTCGGTACTCTTGTAGAGCGCACTGCCGGGTCCGCCGGACGTAAAAGAGTAGGGTGTGCGCCGGAACTGCCACATAGACGCGAGCAGTACATCCGGATTGCGCGGGTCCATGATAATATCGGCGCAACCGGTTTTTTCATCGGTATATAGGATTTTTTCCCATGTTTTGCCGCCGTCGGTGGTTTTATACAAGCCGCGGTCGGGACTGTCGCTCCACAGTTTGCCGGGAACTGCTACATAGGCTACGTTACCATCGTTGGGGTTCAGAACGATTTTGGAGATATGTTCCGAGTTTTCCAGTCCGATGCGGTTCCAGTTTTTGCCGCCGTCGGTGGATTTGTACATACCCATACCAACCGACACACTGTTGCGCATGTTGGATTCGCCGGTACCTACCCACACCGTTTCGGGTTTATTCTGGTCAATCGCGATGGCGCCGACACTCTGGGGATATTTTTCAAAAACCGGTTCAAAGGTAAAACCGGCGGTCGTGGATTTCCAGACACCGCCGCCGGCTGTGCCGACGTACAGGATTTTGGGTGTTTTATTTACCCCTTCGATGGCAGTGATACGGCCGCCCATGACAGCCGGGCCGATGCTGCGCGCTTCGATAGCGCCGTAGGTAGAAGAGGATACTTTAGTTTGAGCAAAAGTGCCGGCTGCCATACCCAGCAGCATAAAAGAAAGAAGAAAGCGTTTCATAGTTATTTTATTTGGCCGGAAATAACAACGGGCGCCGGCAAGCACCGGCGCCCGTTGAAAACAGGAGATCATTTACTTTTTGGGCATTTCGAAGATTTTGTTGTCCACCGTCGGGTTGATTTGCAGGTTGGTGATGGTGACCGTGGCTGGTCCCATGGGGCTTTCCTGTTGCATGGTGTAGGGGTAAACAAATCCGAGATCCGTTTTGGTATGGTTGGAGAACAGGGAAGCCGATTCCACTGTTTGGCCGTCCACTTCTTCTACAGTAATCTGTTTGATTTCGTAGAAAGTTTCCGGGTCAATGAACGTGTATTCCGTTTTTTTGCCTTTGGAAATCTTGATTTTGTAGGCTTCGGTGCCATCCACATCTTCTTTGCCTACATATTCGAGGGTGTAGCCCTTGTCCTTGTATCCGGGCAGCGTACCAT
>JBEGNB010000345.1:0-3989 GCA_041182785.1 Bacteroidota bacterium | reverse complement strand
ACGGAACAGGTGTTTGGTGAGTCCTTCGAACATATTCAGGATATCTTCCTGGTGTACAAAAGACATTTCACAGTCAATCTGCGTGAACTCCGGCTGTCGGTCAGCACGCAAATCCTCGTCGCGGAAGCATTTCACAATCTGGAAATACTTGTCGAAACCGGCCACCATCAGGATCTGTTTGAACGTCTGCGGCGATTGTGGCAGCGCATAAAACTGTCCTTTGTTCATGCGGCTCGGCACCACGAAATCACGGGCACCTTCCGGAGTACTTTTGATCAGGTTCGGCGTTTCCACCTCGATGAAGCCCTGTTCGGCCAGGTATTTCCGGGTTTCAATCGCGAGATTGGAGCGGAAAATCAGGTTTTTCTGCACAGCGTTTCTGCGCAGATCGAGGTAGCGATACTTCATCCGAAGGTCATCGCCGCCGTCGGTATCATCCTGGATAGTGAAGGGCGGTGTTTTGGAGGCGTTGAGCACCTTCAGTCCGGTTACCTTGATTTCAATATCTCCGGTGGGAATTTTATTCGTTTTCGAAGCCCTTTCAATAACAGTTCCGGTGGCCTGCAGCACAAATTCGCGGCCGACAGAGCGGGCAATTTCAAACAGTTCGGGCGCCGTGTAATTCTCGTCGAAAACCAGCTGGGTGATGCCGTAGCGGTCGCGGAGGTCAATCCACAGCAGCGCGCCCTTGTCGCGTATGGTGGCGGCCCACCCGCTGAGTGTGACTTCCTGATTGAGGTTGGCGAGGCGGAGTTCTCCGCAGTTATGTGAACGGTACATAATTAAAGGTGTGTAAAGAGCGGCAAAGGTACCATGATTCCTCCGATTATTTGTTCAAGAATGAAAGTCATCGAAATCCGGCATCCGGTCCGGTACACACCATCTTTTGTATGGCGAAGACGGATTGATTCTTACCCTCCCGGCCCTCAAGTATTTTTTTCTCCAAATCGGGCACGAATTTTGCAGCTGATTTTACAGGCAACCAAGTTAAAACAATTTTTCCAGACCGGATAGTGCATTTTTTAGATACATAAAGTCCGATTTCATCCGGTTCAAATATTTTTTAAGTACTATATCATTCATTATAAGCCATTTACAGACAAATATTTTTTGTTTTAAAAGATACTAACACGCCAATTTTATCTAATTCGTAAATACAACAAAATCAATATATTAACTTATTCAAAATGTGGATATCCTGTGTGGATAAGTGATCTGATTTCCACAGTTGTCAACATCGGAACACCAGCCCCCCCGAACAACTCCGCCAGTCTGTTAACAACCGCCGTTTTACAAACACTTGTTCACATCTGCTGTTCTTGTGAAAAGACAAACAGCCGTTTTCCCAACAGTTATTCACGTTCATGTGCATAAACCCCTAACTCGTTGATTCTGCCGACGATTCTCCGGGGGATAATATGTGGATAAAACGGGTAACTTGTCTGAGTAAACGGTTGCTGCTGTTGAGTTACAGGGTTTTCCACAAATCCACAGCCCTGATGATGGCCGCAGGCCTGTAATTTTTAAACCGTCTAAAATTCATTGAACAAGGGTTGCTTGTGGGGAAACTTCAAAACCGGATGCACTACTTTTGTTTCAAAAAAAAGAACATGTCCTCTCGCACTTTCGCATGGGCTCTGCCCGACCGGATTCCAGGTATTGTAAAAATATGGCTCATCACGGGCCTCGTCATGATTTTTATGCAAATAGTTATCGGCGGCGTTACCAGGCTCACCGGAAGCGGATTGAGTATTACCCGCTGGGAAATCGTGACAGGCGCTATTCCTCCGCTCAACGATGCCGACTGGGTCTCCGAGTTTGAACTGTACCGGGAAACTCCGCAATACCACAAAATCAACAAGGGTATGTCGCTGGATGAGTTTAAATTCATTTACTTCTGGGAATATTTCCACAGGCTATGGGCCAGGCTCATGTTTTTCGTCTTTATCATTCCTTTCCCGATTTTTCTCTGGCGGGGTATGCTTACCCGGGAACTCCGGAACTGGCTGATTGCCGTGGTGCTTCTTGCCGGACTCGAGGGTTTTTTCGGCTGGATTATGGTGGCAAGCGGTCTGCGTGAACGTCCCTGGGTAAATGCCTACAACCTCACGCTGCACCTGTGTATGGGGATAATTATTTTCTGCACACTCCTGTGGACTACTTTCATAGCTTTCAGACCCGGTCCGCGGGCACTCGGAGTGCCTTCCGGAAATAAAATTTCGGGTATTATGCTCGGGGTTGCTTTTTTTCAGATTGCCCTCGGAGCCATGATGTCGGGTGCAAAAGCAGGGCTTTTCTATCCCACCTGGCCCGATATGCGGGGTGAATATTTACCTGCCTTGCTGCTGGATCCCGGACACTGGCAATTGAGCAGTTTCCTGGAATACGATACCAATCCGTTCATGCCGGCACTCATTCAGTTTCTGCACAGAAATACAGCTTACATACTGACAATCATTGTTTTGTGGTTTTCATGGAAAGGGTTTAGAACCCCGGGAGCATCCGCCGACAGAGGCTTCTGGTCACTCCTGCTCGGATTGCTCGCTGTTCAGGTAACGCTTGGTGTTGTCACGCTTGTCAATTGTATCGGTTCGGTACCTGTTGACCTCGGAGTTTACCATCAGGCATGTGCCGTTTTACTGATTGGAGTGATACTTTGGTCATTTTACCGAACAAGTGAAAGAGCAAAGTCTGTGTGATTATGAAAGGGTTTTCCTACTTTTGCCCATTCACTCGAACCATCACTCATGGATTTACACATTAAAGAAGAACATGGGTTCCGATATATAGAATCGGGAGGCAGCGGAGAAACCCTCATGCTTCTTCACGGCCTTTTCGGAGCACTCAGCAATTTTCAGGGAATTATCGGGAGATTCGCTGAAAAATACAATGTAGTCGTACCCATTCTGCCCATTTACGACCTGCCCATTTTTCAGGTCTCGGTGAGCGGACTGGTTGATGCTGTCTCAAAATTTGTGGAGTTCAAAGGCTACGAAAAGGTCAATGTACTGGGTAACTCGCTTGGTGGACATATCGCGATCCTCTTCACCATTGCACACCCGGAAAAAGTTTCATCGCTTATACTGACAGGCAGTTCGGGTCTCTTCGAGAGCGCCTTCGGTAGTGCGTTTCCCAAACGGGGCGACTACGAATACATCAAAAACAAGACGGCGGAAACCTTCTATGATCCTGCCGTGGCTTCCAAAGAACTCGTGGATGAAGTCTTTTCTATTGTAAACGACAGAGGAAAGGCTATCAGGGTGGTAGCAACAGCCAAGTCAGCTGTACGCCACAACGTGGGCGACAAGCTTTACCAGATCAAGGCACCAACGCTGCTGGTCTGGGGAAAACAGGACACCATAACGCCGCCCTTCGTTGCCGAAAAATTCCATGACCTGATTGAAAATTCGCAGTTGTTTTTCCTCGATCAGTGCGGACACGCTCCCATGATGGAGAAACCGGATGATTTCAATAACATCCTCGAAAAATTTCTCAACGAAGTAACTGCCGAGAAATCAGTTTCCTGATTCGCGCAACCATTCTATTGTAATAGGCCCTGCCCACGCTGCTCCGGTAACGTGGGCATTTTTTTAAACCGGATTTCACCATGAAAAATTTTGCTTTTTTCCTCTCTCTCTTCCTGATTTCATGTTCACAGACTGAAAAAACACACGCCGATCTAATCCTGAAAAACGGCCGATTCTTCACAGCCGATGAAAATTATCAGCAGATTACAGCTATTGCTGTTTCCGCCGATACCATTCTCGCTTTGGGCAGCGATAGTGATATCATTAAATATGCAGGCGATAATACCCAAATTATTGATCTCAATGGGGCCTTCGCCATGCCGGGCTTCATCGAAGGGCACGGTCACTTCCTGAGTCTGGGCGAAAGTCTTCAAAATCTGAACTTGCTCCATACATCAAGCTGGCAGGAGATTGTAGAGATGGTGAAGTCAAAAGTACAATCAGCCCAACCCGGCGAATGGA
>JBEGNB010000344.1:0-3634 GCA_041182785.1 Bacteroidota bacterium | reverse complement strand
GCGTATTAACACTTGTTAAAATTCCGCATTAATTGCAAATTCATGCAATATGCAAACATAAATACTGTTTTTAATTCAGTTCCTCTCACTGTTAAAAACCGAGTACAAAAGCCTATGGAAGATACCTACACCAACGATGCGCTGGTACAGTTCCTGTATCATGAAATGTCGGCTGTAGAAGCCATTGAGATGGCTCATGCGATCGAGGCAGACGACTATCTTTTATCCGAATACCGTTCCATGCAGAGCGCCAAGGCCCACCTTGTCAGGGTGTTGTTTCAGCCCTCAGCTATGTCGGTCAACAGGATTCTCCGGTACAGCGCCGGTACAGCGCTTGAAGCTGGCAGCCTTTCCTGATTGTCTAAAGACTTCCTTCATCGGCGAAACTGTAGTAGCCTCGTTCGGAGATAATCAGATGATCGAGCAGGGGCAGGTCGAAAATTTTTCCTGCCTGTTTGAGTCGCTCGGTCAGGTCTATGTCTGCCCGGCTCGGCTGCAGGTTTCCCGACGGGTGGTTATGGATGGCGATGAATGCCGCTGCACGTGCGTCGAGCGCAACCTTGAACACCAGTTTCAGGTCAACTACCGTCGCATTGGTACCGCCAATACTCACCCTTTCTCTTCCAAAAACCTCGTTGGCTCTGTTCAACAGCAGAATCCAGAATTCCTCGTGGTGCAAGTCGTTCAGACGGGTTGATATGGCATTGAATGCATCTCTGCTGCACGTGACGCGGGGTTTCTGTTTCAGGTCAGAGAGATACCGCCTTCTGCCCAGTTCCAGTGCTGCCGTGATTGAAACGGCCTTCGCTTCACCAACACCCCTGAATCTTTGCAGGTCTTTGGTGGTTCTTTTTCCGAGTTCGTGCAGGTTGTTTTCGACGGATGCCAGTATCCGCTGGGCCAGCGATACGGCACTTTCACCAACGGTACCGGACCCTATCAGGATAGCGATGAGTTCGGCATCGGTGACGGCAGTCAGGCCATTAGAGAGCATTTTTTCGCGGGGACGGTCTTCATTTGCCCATTGCGCGATGGACTGGAGTTGATAGTGTTTGTTCATGAGGTGTGTTTTGGATTTAAGAGTATGTCAGACATACCCTGAAGCATGTACTATAAAATTACAGGCTTTTTTTCCGATTACGCAACTCATTAACGGTAAATTAAGAGATTTTATACCGCAGATACTTGATTGTTTTGCCTGCTGCCAGGTGTTTGGATTCGTAGAGGGTGGGAATACTTAGTTCCGGTATGGGCAATTCTCCGGCATAAATATCGAAGTTCTGATATTCCAGACTGCAGGCACTGTCTCCCGATACCGATTCGAGGGTAAAACGGATGAAGTCATTATCATCGTGCTTGAGATGTACCAGTCCGCCCGGCTTCAGTATTTTACGGTATTTTTCGTGGAAGAAGGGTGATGTGAGACGCCGGTTTTCCTTGCTGGAACGAGGGAAAGGGTCACAGAAGGTAATCCAGATTTCATCCACTTCTCCCGGTTCAAAGAAATAATCAATCACTTCGATCCGGGTACGCAAGAATGCGGCATTATTCAGACCATTGAGCAGGGCATCCTTGGCACCGGTATGCATTCGGTTTCCCTTCACATCCACACCTATGAAATTGCGGTCGGGAAACAATCGAGCCAGACCGACCGTGTATTCACCCCTGCCGCAGGCCAGTTCCAGCGTAATGGGAGCGTTATTCCTGAAATGTTCGCTGCGCCACTTTCCTTTCAGATCCACGGGTTGCAGATCGGCACCTGTCAGTACAGGTTCCTGAATATTATAGCACTCATATACATTCGGAAATGAGAGAATTTCGGCAAATTTGAGCAGTTTTTTTTTGCGTCCCACGCTGTATTATAATTGGTAATTTGAACTTGAGAGAAGAAAGCAAGAAGCTGGAGTTTGTTCGGCCTTTCAGCCAATCCATATCAGGCGGCCTTACTTCAGTCCTTTTTCTTTCTGCGGAATCTGAGTGCTTTCAGCAGAAAGGAGGGGAGTGGTTTTGCCGGATTGCTGCGTTTGCGGAAGTCGAGGTTCCAGCCCCATTTTTTCACAATGGGTAACCTGTACGGCTCCACGAACTCAATGAGCGTTCCATCCGGATCTTCAATATAGGCAAAGGCACCGGCGGCTTCACCCATTTCGAACGAGCCACTGCTGTCAACAGTAAACGGATGTCCTTTTGATGTACAGAATTTTTTGAGATCGTCCATGCCGTTGACATCGAAGCAGAGGTGGATATAGCCCAAATCGCCCCAAAACCTGTTTTCAAAAATCTTGCGCGGTTTTTTATCGAGTGTCTGAATCAGTTCAATTTCAGCATCGCCAAGCAAACGGCTGAAAGGCCCCTTGCGTTTCTCCGGGTGTCTGAGCAAGACGCGCCTGTATTCTCCCCCGGCAACCCCTTTCAGATCGGGAAACTGCCCGGTTTGATCATACATAATCTGGTTGAAGCCCAGAACATTCATATAGAACCGGATGGAGCGCTCCATGTCGGAAACTCCGATAATGGCACCATATACACCTCCGTTTCCATTTTTACCCGGACTTGAGAACCAGTCGGTTGATTCCACCACCTCAAAGAGGTTATTCCAGGGGTCCCTGACGAAAAAATGGCTGTTGCCGTCGGGGCGTTTGCTGGCGGAAGTCAGTACATTCAGACCTTTGGCGCGGAAGCTTTTTTCAGCGGCTGCAGCATCGGCACACTTAATCTTTGCAACAGAAATACCCAGGTCTCCCGGTTCCGGAGTGAATGCCGGTGGTTCGGGCTTCCTTTCTGTGTATTGCCAGATTTCCATACCCCCGCCTCCATTCAGATTAAGAGCGAGAATGGCATGCCGGGCCCGGGGTTTGCCTCCTGTGTAAGGCAACATCAATTTCGCTACGGCAGCGTCCTCAAAGAAAACGAGATCCATACCGAAGTTAACTCTGTACCAGTTGAATGCCTCGCGAGCCTTGTCAACACCAATGCCAATTTGCTGTATTCCGGAAATAAACATGAATGAGTGATTAATGAGCAACCCGGTCTGAAGCGACGAGCAGTTTACAAAGCCCCAAAGGTAGAATTTAAAGTGCTTTCCCAAATCCAAAAATCGCGAGATGTTATCCGGATAGCTGATTTACTTAGTAGGTTTGCGGTCGGTTACACCAAAATAACTTTTTCGACAATGGAAGACTGGGAATTAGACTTTGAATGGCTGCACGTGCGGAATCTGGTGAAGGATGCCATGCGAAGGGAGACCCTCCCCGATATGAACATGGTATTGTTTCTGGTTGGGATACATGAACTGGGGCGCTGGCAAAAGGGATACACCAAGGAGGAAAAGCAGGATCTGATGCATATCGGAGTATGTTGTTTACTGGCCCAGGAGGGGTATTTTGAATTTGTCGGAAGGGATCAGGACGGATGGCCGCACTACAGACAGGTACTGGAAGTTCCGTCTGTGAATACACTGGAACAGGAGCGTTTGCTCAAGATTTGTGCGGTAAAATTCTTCAAGGAATGGGCTAAGTCGGAGGCTGAAGCCCCTGATATCAAAACTTAATATTAACTTAATGTACCTGCGATGCGCAGTGAATGATACCCTGGCTACCTTTGTACTCAAGATTCCTGACCGTCTTGTTTTAAC
>JBEGNB010000343.1:0-6626 GCA_041182785.1 Bacteroidota bacterium | reverse complement strand
TCTCTGGACAGGGAAACCAATTGATCCGACGTCCACAGCAAGAAATGCCGTGTTTTACGGTGATAAAGCTATTGACCGCTCACCCTGCGGTACGGGTACAAGCGCTCGTATGGCCCAGTGGTATCATAAAGGACTGCTCAAACCGGGCGACACATTTATCCATGAAAGTATCATTGGTTCCAGATTTGTCGGAACCATTGAGGAAGAAACGACGGTTGACGGTCGCCCTGCAATCAGGCCGGGGATTGAAGGCTGGGCTGTCATCATGGGTTACAACACTATATTGTTCAACGATGAAGACCCCTACGTACACGGGTTTCAGGTAATTTAGTCGGAATGGCACAGGTACAACAATTTGAATTCAACCCTTTTTCGGAGAATACTTATATCGTCTGGGATGAAACCGGTGAGTGCGTCATCTTTGACCCCGGCTGCTTCTACCGCGATGAGGAGAGGCAACTGGTCAACTTTATCACAGAAAAGGAACTGAAACCGGTGCGGCTGATTAATACGCATTGCCACCTGGATCATGTTTTCGGAAACCGGTTCGTGGCAGACACCTGCGGAATTGAGCTGGAGATACACCGAGGCGAACTTCCCGTATTGAACAGCTTCGAAAGCGTTTGCAGGGGCTATGGAATTCCTGTGAACGGCAAGCAGCCGGTCCCATCCGTATTTATTGAAGACAATCAGCGTATCCGGTTCGGAAACACGGAACTGCTGGCGCTGTTCACGCCGGGTCACTCTCCTGCCAGTCTCTCATTTTACTGTGAGGAAGACGGCTTTCTGATAGCAGGTGACGTGCTTTTTCTGGAAAGCATAGGACGTACCGATCTGCCCGGAGGCGATACCAATACACTGCTCGACAGCATCAAAACCCGACTGTTTGTACTGCCGGGAGAGACGATTGTATGGCCCGGACACGGTCCAGCAACAACCATCAGGCACGAAATGGAGTATAATCCGTTTCTGTAATCAGCGAAGTACTGTTACGTCCCCACTGAATTCAACGTCGCGGCCGTCGAGAAAGCCAACTACGGCATACCAGGTAAATACACCGTACATTTTTTCTCCTTTGAAGGTGCCGTCCCAGCCCAGATAGGGGTCGTTGGGCTGGAAATCATTTCTTTCAAACACCAGACTGCCCCAACGGTCGTACACCCGCAGAAAATTGATTTGCCGTACAGCGGGACCTGCGTATCCGGTGAAATAGTCGTTGCCGAACTGGGTGGCCTGTTCCGGTTTGAATATATTCGGGAAATAGACGGGTCGTTTTTTGCTTACTTTGACATGCACGGTATCGTAGGCTTCGCAGCCGTCTTCATCCTCAATACGCACAATGTAGTATTGCTCCCTTATACCCGTAATAGTCGGTTCAGCCTTGTCAGCACCTTCGAGACCCTCGGTGGGTGACCACAGGAATTCAACAGGTCTGCCCCCCGGAAAAGTATAGGTATCCACATCGAAAGTGAATCCCAGGTCAATAGTGGTATCGGCGGGTATTGCTACCACCTGCAGGGCATCGGGCTCTGTGACGCGGGCGTACAGAGAATCTTCACAGCCCTCCGAATCGCGTACCAGAATCCAGTAATCACCTGCGGCCAATGATCCCAGTGTGTTCGAGGCTGAATAGTTCACTCCGTCAGCACTGAAAGTATAGGGTGGCCATCCGCCCAGGCCTTCCACCTGCACGGCCCCTTCCGGGATGCCGTTACAGCGAAGATTGGTAATTCCAAGCAGGCCGATTCCCACATCCGGTGGTTCGGTGATATAGGCACCCGTAGTGGTGAAACAGTTGTTTCCGTCGGTAATCGTAACCAGATACTGGCCCGGGTTGAGACCGGATGCCTGCAGACCGTTTTGTCCGTTCGACCACAGGAACGTGTAATTACCCACTCCGCCAACAGGCGTCGCAACCGCGACTCCGTCATTGGCGCCATTGCAGGTGACATTGACGGTGTCAATCCGAACAGTGAGTAACGGATTATCGGTGACAGTGACATTGAACGTACCACGACAAAGGGCATCATCAATGGCTTTGACCGTGTATATACCTGCCGCAAAACCGCCCTTGTTGCTGTCTGGTATGTATCCGCCGCCCCAGTCGAACTGAACGGGAGCTTTTCCATTTGTGACATTGAGCGAAATGACGCCGTTGGCATCGCCGAAACACAGGGGCTTCTGCACGGTTGCGTCTGCGGTCAGGATTCTCTCATGTACATCAATCGTGAATTCGCTCTGACAGTTATTGGAGTCTCTGATAACAAGGTTGATAACGCTTATACCGAGACCGGTGAGTGAGTCCCGGGGTGTAAACGGACCCCCGTTCCAGCTGAAGAGATAGGGAGGAATTCCCGAAGTAATATTATCTATCCTCACTTCGCCGTTTGCAGTGCCATTACAGTCGGGGTAAGCCACCAGCGTATCAATATCCACATCCGGGTAAACGAGTACGTTTTCTATGTCGGTAACCCTGCATCCCAGATCGGTCTGGAGTTTCATGACAATCGGGTGAATACCGGGCGTGCTGAATTTGACCGTATGAGGGCCTTTCCCGGTAGCAGTCTGTGGAGTAGCATCAGCTCCAAAGCTCCAGTTCCAGCCGGTTATGGCACCAATCGGGAACGAAGACGCATCTTCTATCACTACCGGTACGTCGAGGCATACGGCATCAGGAATGGTATTGAAATCGGCCTGGGGACCCAGAAACTGTCCGGTGCCACCAAACTCGATGGCGAATCCGTTACCGGTCTGGGAGAAATTGTTCACAACTAGTGCATACGTTTCACCTTGTACCATATCGAGCGGGCGCAGCCACGCATCATCTCCCGGCTCGCTGCAGCCGGCATCTTCGCTGATATCGTTGTCGCCTGCGCGCAGGCCCGTGGGCCCAAGGCAGGGACTGGGGTAGGGAGGACCCTCACCGGAGGCCATACATCTCAGTAGCTGTTTGCCGTTGCAATTACCTATTCCATTGGGGAGGCGATACACGACAAAGTCGAGGTCGTCGGGCAGGTTGATGGGGCTCAGTTTGAATTCAAGTGTTCCGGACTGAGAGCACGTCCAGACAAACCAGGTTGAATTGGACTCATTTATACCGGGCGCGCCGTTTTCAAAACAGACAGCATCTTCCATTTCCAGGTTATTGGAGCCTGCACCACTGACCTTCTGCACCACAAAGGCAGATTTGTCGCACAGGATAGATGCCTCCGGGCAATCGGATGTCGGTTCAACGGGTGGATTATAATTATTCACACAAAGTTGGAAAGTGCCTTTTTGTCCGCCGGCACCCTGTACCCGGATGAAGTAGGTGGATCCAACGAACAGTCCGCCGAAATAGCCTTCAGCGATGTTGGTTCCGAGTCCTTGCTGACATTCGAGTTGATTGATTGTACCACCACATGTACCGAAGTAGATAGCAAACTGGGGGCTTTTAAGCGTTCCTCCCGGTGCCGATGCGGTAGCACCGCGTACTGCGACGGTTACATCGGTAGCGATAGCGGTGAAGGCAAACCACACATCCGCCTGCGTTGTTCCGAAGCAGGACGCCGGTCCGTATTGCGAGGGTGTGGCATCCACATTGGTGTACGCTGCAATCGGGCTGCAAAAGGCGGTCACATCTGTGAGTACGACGGGGGAGGTGCACTCGTCGTTGGATGGTTGTGCGAAAGCCCGGCTGATACCGGTAAAGATAGCAAGAGTGAGCAGTAGTATTCTGGTCATGGTTGGTCAGTTAGCTCAATGAATTCACTCAGAATCATAGCGGTAGCGCCCCAAACAGCCCTGTTTTCCACCATATAACAGGGGACATCTTTCATAATGGCACCGGTACCGACCCTCAGTTCCCTGAGGGATTTATTTTTTTCATCCCTGAAATGAGAGACGGATGGAGTATAGACGGCTTCCACCTCACCCGGCTGTGGAATGATAACTGGTTTTTCGTGCAATATTCCAACGAACGGATGAACAACAAAATTACTGACAGGGATATATAATTCGGTGAGTTTGCCAATAATATCAATATTTTCGGGAGAAATACCTACTTCTTCATGCGCTTCCCGGACGGCTGTACGGCTTACATCGCCATCGTTCTGTTCATGCTTTCCTCCGGGGAAACTGACCTGACCGCTGTGCTGGTCGCGCGGGTTTTGTGTACGCTGGATGAGAACCGTTTTCCACTCCCGGTCATCGTACCACAATGCGAGCAGTACACCGGCCACTCTGGCATCGGGAGGAGGCAAGGGATTCAGCCGAAGTTGTTCTGCGCGCCAGGCAAAAGTCATCTTCAGCTGGGCGGACTGTCCGGGGAGCGGTCCTGAGAGACGCTCTGTGAGTTGTTGTATGAAATTGCTGTTGCGCATATCGGGCATACTATATGAAACAGCCACGTACCCTTTTGGATGCCTCGAAAAAGTTAAAAAAGGGTTATTTCCTGCTTTGGAGCTAATTCAGACGAAACCCTCCCTGATGAGGTCGTGGATATGGACAATGCCCAGGTATTTCCCGTTATCGAGCACAATGAGCTGGGTTATGGAGTGATTGCGCATAAGTGCGAAAGCATCCACGGCCATTTCATCAGGGCCGATGTACTTGGGAGATCTCGTGAGTATATCGGTAGCTTTCAGGCTGGTGAAATCGGTCTGTTGCTGCAGCATACGTCGCAGATCCCCGTCGGTAATGATACCTGCGAGGCGGTCGTCGTTGTCGAGTACCGCAGTGGCCCCGAGTCGTTTGGCCGATATTTCCAGTATAACCTCGTTCAGTGCGGCATTTACCCTGACAACCGGTTTTTCATTGCGGTCATAGAGATCGCGCACGCGCAGGTAGAGTTGTTTGCCGAGCGCTCCTCCCGGGTGGAACTTGGCAAAGTCGGCAGCCGAGAAACCGCGGTGCGTGAGAAGTACAATGGCGAGTGCATCGCCCAGCGCCATTTGGGATATGGTAGAGGTGGTGGGCGCCAGATTGTTCGGGTCGGCTTCATGTTCAACGGGCGTCCAGAGCAGGAAGTCAGCCTGCCGGGCGAGCGTGCTGTTCCGGTTGGCAGTCATGGCAACAAGCGGATTGCCGAAACTTTTAAGCAGGGGAATCAAAACCTTTATTTCGGAGGTTTCTCCGCTTTTGGACAGGCAAATAACGCAGTCATCTGGCTGAATCATACCCAGGTCGCCGTGGATGGCATCTGCAGCATGGAGAAACAGCGAGGGAGAGCCCGTTGAGTTGAGCGTAGCCACAATTTTCTGCGCGACTATTGCACTCTTGCCTATGCCGGTCAGGACGATCCTTCCACGGCAATTCACCAGCGTCTCTATGCATGATCTGAAGTCGGCATTGTCGTGCAGGCTGTCGGCAAGGGCCCGCAGTGCCTCAGCTTCCTTGTGAACCGTCTGGCTGGCAACGGTGATGAGACTATCAATATCCGCCTTATACATGGCTCAGTGTTTGTTTTTGTCTTCTTCGCTGATACGATTCAGGAGATCGCTCACCCGGTACATTTCGTCAACGGTGTCATCGAGGTGAAATTCCAGATCGGGCATGCGGCGCATTTGTTTGCCAACTTTTGCTGCCAGAGCCTGACGAAGATGCGTATGGTTGTCTTCAAGCAGGAGAATGACCTCCTGTTTGTTTTCGCCTCCGTACACACTGACGTACACTTTGGCGATAAGCAGGTCGGGTGTCATCCTGACCTCGGTGATCGTAACGAGCTTGTCGCTGCCGTAAATATTTCTGCCTTCCTCGGTGAGGATCATGGCAAAGAAGCGTCTGATCAGTTCGCCTACCTGTTTCTGTCGTATGGATTCCATAAAAGATGAATGTTCAGGGTTAATAACCGAAAAAATCTTCGGAAAGTGCCACAAAGGTAGGCCAATCCGAAACTTATTTTACGAAAAATAGCGATTTAGGAGGTTGTCAAAATTTTAATTGGATTTTTTTTCGAGAGTATTTTGATTTTTAAATGAACTGGTATTACCTTTGCACCCGCTTTTGAAAAGGCACGATCTCGTAGCTCAGTCGGTAGAGCACTTGACTTTTAATCAAGGAGTCATGGGTTCGAGTCCCATCGAGATCACAAAAATACGGCCAGTATCTTGACAATCAGGATACTGGCCTTTTTGTTGGTGTGCCGGTCAGAGCAGACTCGGTGGTGCCAGTCCGCTGTATGCCTGGCAGCGAGGAGTATCAGCTCGTATTTCCTGCTCCTGACCAATCGGTGAGTTTACCCTCTTCAGAGATTTGCCCTGAAAAACAGTTCAATCTGTTCGAAAAGGTGTACCCTGTCTTTACCTGTTACATTGTGAAGGTGCTCAGGATATACGAAGTAGCTGATTTGCTTGTTCTTGCGTACGCACTCGCGTATGTAGCGCAGGGAATGCTGCCACAGAACCACATTGTCTGAAGAGCCGTGAATCATCAGGAGTGGAGTATTCAGGTTTTCTATGTAGTTGAACAGGTTGTTTTTACGATATCCTTCCGGGTTTTCTTCCGGTGTATCCATGTAGCGTTCGGTGTACATGATTTCATACATCCGCCAGTCGAGCACGGGCCCTCCGGCCACACCGCAGCGGAAAGTACCCTTCGCTTCCGGGCGGGTCATGAGGGAGGTGGTCATAAAGCCGCCATAACTCCAG
>JBEGNB010000342.1:0-9126 GCA_041182785.1 Bacteroidota bacterium | reverse complement strand
CAGACGCTGGTCCCCGAAGCGGAAGTTAAACGCCAAAGCCAGTTTCTGAACGCCGAACGCGAGCGTCTGCTGGGTCGGTGGGACAAAGCACTGGAGGCATACAAGGAAATTGTATTCGATTATCCGGACAACGATGCCGCCTGGTATGGTCTGGCCCGCACTTACTCGGCCACTGATGACGTGGTGAATGCAGCCAATGCCATCGCTCAGGCTGTCAGACTGTCGCCCGAGAACGAATGGTATATTCTCTATCAGGCCGATTTATTCGAGAAAAATGGCCGGAACAGAGATGCCCTCGACATCTATGAGGCTATTGTCAAAAAGTTTCCCGAAAATCCGGAATATCACGAAAAACTCGCGTATCTCGCTTTGCTGAATGAGGATCCGAAAAGGGCGCTCAAAGCACTCGACAAACTGGAATCGCTGCAAGGTATTTCGGAAAAATCAACCGCCCAGAAGCACCTGATCTACAGAGGACTGGGCGACCTGAAAAAGGCCGGTGAAGTTTATGTCAAACTGGTGAATGCCTATCCCGATAATGCCAGATACCGATACCAGTTGGCCGATTTCTACGAGCAATCAGGCGATAAGGCTGCCGCCCGCAAAGTATGGGAAGAAACGCTTCAGCGGTTCCCCGATGATCCGCTTGCCCGTATTTCCCTGGCCCAGGCAACAGGAGGAACGGATGCCCAGTATCTCGCCTCGGTGAAGCCGCTTTTCGGCGATCCGAAAGTCAGTGTTGACGCCAAAATCAAGGATCTGATGCCTTTTCTGTCCAGACTGGAATCGGGCAAGGATCTGTCCATAGTCGCTGGTATGCTGGAGCTTGGTGCTATTCTCGAAAAGACGCATCCTGATGAGGCCAAAGCCTGGAGCGTGTCAGCCGATATTCTGTATCTCGCCGGAAAGGATGCTGATGCACTGGAAAGATACAAACGCTGCATACAGCTCAACGCAGGTGTTTTTTCTGTCTGGAAAAATGCGCTGACAATTCTGGATAACCAGAAAAACTATCCGGAAATGATGGATATTGCCGAAAAGGCGCTTGACCTGTTCCCGAATCAGCCGGAGGCGTATCTGATGTATGGAATGGCTGCCAACGGACTTAAAAAATACGATGATGCGCTCGGACAACTCAATCAGGCTGTCCTGATGACTGGCAACAATGCCCTCCTGCGCGCACGGGTACTCGAGTGCACAGGCGACGCCTGGCTCGGAAAGGGTAACCGCGATAAAGCCCGGGAATCATACCGGAAAGCACTCGAAATTGATAACAACCCGGATATACAGCGAAAACTCAACGGACTGTAGTGCCAGCCCCTGGACTGCTGATCATAGGCCTGACGGTCTCCTGACTGTTTAAAAAAAAGTAGTTGTACTCGTTGGCACTCGAGTGCAGCAGACAGCGTTTGGCCAGTATTACATCTACTGACTGGTCCTCGGTTTTTGTGAACCTGATTCCGTAAAAATCCAGCCGGACAGACTGTTCAGGGTTCTTTCCAGTCAGTTCAACCCGATAGTCCGCACCATCTTCTATGTCATAGGGACCTGTCTCCGACGGATTGGCATACGGAAGGTTTTTCAACATCTTCAGATATCCGAGCCACGCCTTCATACCGGGAATGGTATCGGTCAGACCTTGTTTAAACCAGCCTGCAGAATCCGTTTTGGTATATGATACGCTGTCAATTCCCGACCGGATAATGCTGATCGCTGTAATCTCTTCTGGAATTCCAATATCACGGCTTCTGAAGTCCTGACAATCAATATCAAATTTCTTTCTGAGGTGTCCTTCCACCAGGTAAATACCTCCATGGGGAACTATCTGAACATATGTGCCGGGCTTACCGCCTGTCATGGTCTCTTTACCCACCCGAAAATACTCCCTGCGCCCGCTCGCGAGTTCTGCCGTTACTTCAATATAATTACCTGGTGTAAGTCCGGTCGTATCCGTACTGTTCTCGTCTATGATCCGCACAGCCTTCATGAGTGTAATAGCATCGAGCAGTGGTTCAGCCAGCGAATCCGGAAAGCCGACCACCACATCATCCTGCGTAACATACCAGTTCCTTTCGTCGGCTTCGAGCAACAATTCAGGAAGTTGCTGATTAAGGATGATTATTCGCCGGATCTCTTTTTTATCCGCCTTGATCAGGGATGAGTAAATGTTATCGCTTCTGAACCATGGAACATATCTGGATACACCGCCCATCAACAGGACGAACAGAAACATAAGTACAAGATGCTTGTTTTTCATGCCAGAACGTTTATTTAGCAAGGTCAACGCGCGGATCGGCCAATGCGTAAAGCAGGTCGGATATGATATTGATGACGATGAATACGGCGGATGTAAACAGAACGGATCCCAGGACCACCGGGATATCGAAGGTGAGCAGCGCACCTACCGTCATATCGCCCAGTCCCTTGAAATTAAAAACCGATTCAACAAAGAACGCTCCCGTCAGCAACGCCCCGAACCAGCCGGAAACTGCAGAAATCAGGGGATTGAGCGCGTTCCTCAGTGCATGCCTGATCACTACAGTTGCTCGCGACAACCCCTTGGCAGTAGCCGTCCGGATGTAATCCTGAGAAAGCACCTCGAGCATGGCGCTCCTGGTCAGCTGAGCGATAAGCGCTACCGGTCTCAGGCCAAGTGCGACAGCCGGCAAAATCAGGTTTTTCCATTGCACTTTCCAATCGCCAAAATCATCGAGTGTGTACAGGCTCCCCTGGATATTCAACCCGGTAAAATCGCCGAGGTAATATCCGAACACCAGTGCCAGCAGCACGGCGGCAACATACGAGGGCACAGAATACCCGAAAACAGAAACAACAGAAATCAGATAGTCCCACAAGGTTCTCGCGTACAGAGCAGCCAAAACGCCCAGGACAACACCCAGCAAAATGGCGAGAATCATGGCTGAACCGGCCAGTATGGCAGTGGAAGGGACCGCCTCTTCGAGAAGCTCCTCTACCGGCCGTCCTGTCTGATAGGATTCTCTCAGACAGGGCTTTTTGAGGCACAGTACTGATTCACCGGATATACTGTAAAGGGGGATGTATCTGTACTTGCGCTGATTTTCCGGAGTGTCGTGGACGACAGAAACCGGCGAGATATCGCCCAGATAGCGAATCAACTGAATATGGAGTGGCTGATCAAGGCCAAGTTCCTCAGTTTTAGCCTTGATTGTGCCCGTATCTGCCCGTTGTCCGAATGTAAGCTGGGCAGGATCCACCGGGGCCAGGAATATAAGAGATGTGATGCCCGCGATAACAAGAATCATCACGAGTATCCCGTATAACAGCCTGTGGAGGATGAAAACAATCATGCGGTTACTGTTCCTTCAGCAGTTTCTCGATATCCTTCATGAACTTGTCCACCGACTCCGCGTTGGTCCCGTCGCAGAATGAACGTACGTGCCTGTTTTTGTCCACCAGTATAATCCTGCCGGAGTGGTCGAAACCGCCTGGCGAACCCGGGTCTTCTTTCGCCACACTGAAATAGTCATCTGCAATGGCATAGATAGCATCGTGATCGCCGGTTACCAGGTGCCATTTTTTAGAGTCAATTCCCAGTTTCTCCGCGTGATGCCGCAGTGCAGCCACCGTGTCATTTCTTACGTCAATAGAGTGCGAAAGCATCAGGAGCCGGTCGTCATTTTTAAATTTCTCGTAAATACGGAGTCCGTTGGCCTTCACTATCGGACAAATAGTCGGGCAGTGGATAAAGAACAAGTCCACTACATAAGCCTTGCCGGCAAAGGTGGCGTTGTTCACTGTCTGGCTATCCTGATTAACAAATGAAAAATCGGGAATCGCAGGATAAATGGTATCGCCGTTGGCTGCAATATCTCTCTCTCCGAGTATTGGCAGCGGACGGTTACCGGTTTCATCCTGGCAGGAGACGGCTGCAATGGCTATTACAGTCGTACAAACGAATAATCTGACGTATTTCATGATAATTTTGCTGGTTGGATAGTCAGCAGAGCCTGTAAATGGTGTTTCGGGTGTAAAGGTACAGCGGATAGCTTATTTTTGCGGCGACATGCCATTGTTATTGAACATTCACCCGTTTGAAGGAGCTACCTTTTCCCTGTGGAAGGTAACCGAGCCCCTGTCTTTTTTCGAAGACGACCTTCCTTTGTCAGATTCGGAAGCGGCCGAACTGGCTGTACTAAGCGAACAACGGCGGGGAGAATGGCTGTCCAGTCGCTGGTTACTCCACCACACAACGGGAGCACCCCGGCGAATTCCGCTGGTAAAGGACGCTTTCTCCAAACCGTTTTTTCTCAATGAGCCCGATCTGTTCTGTTCGCTGAGCCACTCCCGCCATTTCACGGGTACGCTCACTGCCCGGCGCAACTGTGGTTGTGATATTCAGGTCATGGTGGATAAAATGCCGCGGATAGCGCCCCGTTTTATGTCAGCCGACGAGCTGGCATTCACCGAATCGTGGCAGAGTGATATAAGAAATGAGTTGTACCACCTGTACTGGACGGCCAAGGAAAGTCTGTACAAACAATATGGCCTTAAAGCGCTCGATTTTACCGATCACATCAGCGTCAGTGATATCAACTGGAACGGTTTCGAGGGTAGCGCAACGGGAAATATACGCAAAGGAAGCTTTGCTGCGGAATACAGACTCGTTTTCGGAAAAATCGAAGCGGATTCGGATCAAAGCCTGATCTGGGCCGTCAGTTACGAGGCCGCCTGACGGGATTTGATGGTTGAGGGCGATAACCCAAGGGTTTTGTCTGTGCTGACATGTGGAAAGTGGCAATTCAGACCAATCTTGATGATTGCAAGGTGATGGATTGCGTGATCATATATGAACAACAACTCGCGGCCAACCGTGCTTTCATAAACTGGTCGCAGTTCCGAACCAAATTCGGCGCATACAGCGAGTGGCTGATCATCTGAATACTGTCCGACCTGTTCCGAAAAAGCAGCAAAAGCCTCCGCTGCAAGTGCGGGGTTATCTTCGTAGAGCAGATTTCTTTTGCGTGCGGCATAATCTACCTGACCCTCTTCAATACCCTGATGCAGACACTGAAAGAACTCGAGGATATGCCTGAAATGCTGGCCTATGGAACTTCCGTCGTATTCATCAAGGGGTTTGCGGTAATCATAAGGATTGAACTGATCCAGCAGTCCTGTTATCTGGCCTGTTATGGCAATTATCGCTTCTTTTACGTGCATGCTTGTCTTAGTACTGGCGGTTTTTCGGTCAGGTGCTGCAAAATTAATAATAACAGGCGTTTTTTTATTACAATTCAACGCATTTTTGCCCTGACGTTTCAATTCTCACACTAAACACAGATAACCTGAAACTCCCTGCTTCCTTTTTATCCCAAATGCAGCGTCTTCTGCCCGAGGGTGAACTCCCACTTTTTCTGCAAGCGCTGGACGAGCCGGCACCTGTGAGTATTCGTTTCAATCCGGCCAAAAGATTGCCGGAGGGTCATACCCCCACAGGCGAGCGCGTTGCCTGGTGCCAGGAGGGACTTTACCTCTCCCGGCGGCCGGTATTTACCCTTGACCCTGCATTCCATGCCGGAGCGTATTACGTTCAGGAAGCATCATCCATGTTCCTGGGTGAAGCACTTCGTCAGACGGTTGACAGATCCTCACCGCTTAAAGTGCTCGATTTGTGCGCTGCTCCGGGTGGCAAAAGCACCCTGATAGCCGATTTTATTGGTCCCGACGGACTGTTGGTCGCCAATGAAACCATTCGCTCGCGTGTGGGGGCGCTCAGGGAGAATATGGAAAAATGGGGATATGCCAACGTGGCCATAACCAGCGGAGAAGCCGAAGATTTCGCCAGTTTACCCGGACTGTTTGACGTGGTTGTGACCGATGCTCCCTGTAGCGGAGAAGGAATGTTCCGCAAAGATCCCGACTCGATAGGGGAGTGGTCGCCGGAAAATATCCCAATCTGTTCGGCCCGACAAAAGCGCATACTCGCTGCTGCCGTTGACTGCCTGAAGCCGGGAGGAATACTTGTATATAGTACATGCACCTATAACAAGGAGGAAAATGACGGTAATGTGGAGTGGCTTGCCGGCGAATTCCCTCTGGAGTTACTCCAACTTGAAGTTCCCGGATCATGGCAGGTGACTGAAACAGCCTGTGGATACCAGTTTTATCCGCACAAAGCACGCGGTGAAGGTTTTTTTCTCGCAGTATGGAGGAAAACCGGGGGAGAAACCGCAAAAACAGGCTCCGGCAACTTCAAAAATCTGTCGGCAGTACCCAAAGCATCGTTACCCCTGATAGCAAGCTGGATAAATCCCGCGGTAAATTTGAGGTATTATCAGACCGTATCGGGAGAAATTATGGCTTTGCCGGAACTGTGGACAGATGTATATGCGGCCATTGAAAAACTCGTCAAACTCAAGTGGTTCGGCGTAAATATCGGCGAGTTCAAAGGCAAAGATCTGATTCCTGCGCACGCACTGGCGCTGAGCAGCGTGGTACATCCGGATATACAGTATCTGGACACAGACCGGACGCAGGCGCTTCGCTTTTTGAAAAAAGAAGCTGTAGAACTGCCTGAAGGTGCGAAAAACGGCTGGACGCTGGTCCGCTATCACGGGCTTCATCTCGGCTGGATAAAGGTGATGCCCGGAAGAATGAACAATTACCTGCCACAGGAGCGGCGAATACGGATGGATATTGCCGATTAGTCTTTTCCGTGCAAAAAACACCGGTATCCCGGAGAAGCATAATCAGATATGTCCATACTTTTGGGCCATGGAAGAAGTACTGCAGAATACCAAACTTGGTTTGAAACTGCCAACCGATCCAAGGTGGGTCAATCTCGCTGAAATGGATCTCGGCGAAATCCTCACAGACCACGCCTACTGCGAACAGAAGGCCGCCACCTCGTGTATTTCCCTGATACAGGGTTATCCGGATCGCACAGAACTGGTGGAGCAACTGGCACCGGTGGTTACCGAAGAATGGGGCCACTTCCGGATGGTGCTGACAGAGTTGAAAAAGCGCGATTTGAAGCTCGGCAAACAGCGCAAAGACGAATACGTCAACAAATTGCTGGAGTTTCAGAAAAAGGGCGGTTCGAGAGAAGACACACTTCTGGAGAAGCTGCTAACCTGCGCACTGATTGAGGCAAGAAGCTGCGAGCGCTTCCGCCTGCTTTCCCTGAACTGCTCGGATGAGGATCTGAGAGTATGGTACCACAAGTTTATGGTAGCCGAAGCGGAACATTACCGCATGTTCCTCGATTTGGCGAACCAGTATTTTGGAAAAGATAAAACAAGGTTACGCTGGCAGGAGTACCTGACAGCAGAAGCCGAGATTCTGAAAAATCTCGAAACCAGAGGCGACCGCATGCACTGAGCAGCAGCATACGGTCGTCTCGCAACACAAGGCAATCAACTCTTCAATTTGTTGATTTTACCTTCTTCTCCAAAAAGCTCCCGTGAAACCTTGTTGTAGGCAGCAGCGGCTTCCTCGGCAGAATCAAACATACCGATGTGACGCGCTTTGCCATTCACGGAAATGACGGCCCTGAATCGCTTGTGTTCCCGATAAACCCCGGTAAAACCAGTGCTGCTGCTCGTTTTACGCTGCCTGCTGGCAACAGAACGAGAGCGGAAAATCAGGTTTTCAACACGACAATCCAGTTTGTCGCCATTTTTTGCTCCAACCAACTTTTTCACCTTGTCCTTCTGATTTCCGATGTATTTTTCGGCAATCAGTTTGTGCAGATAGTACGTCTCTGTCTTGTAGCTTCCATCGGCTTTCTTCCAGGTTTTCTGGAAAACAGCACAGCCGCTGGAATGTCTTCTAAGATTATTGACGATGTCAATCCCGGCAAAGTACGGGTCGGTTGTGAGCCACTCATAGGAGGCGGCATCCAAAAGAACTGACTCTTCTGAATTCTTGAGTTTAACTTTGTAAATCACGGCCTGGTTGCATTAGCGGTACAGAAGAATGATTTGAAAAGCGGTTTTACGAGGCCGTTTTTGAGTGTAAACCGTTGAATTGTTGCGCAAATGAACGACTTTTTATCATACGTACAACTTTTTTTTCTTTCGGGTAATCTGATTTCATAAAAACCTGACTTGCATGACCGGAAAAATGACGCCAGCGCTGCTCAATCTGATGCCTTCAGACGCTGTAAACCAGCCTGTTGACAAAATTTTCATGTTGCTCGAATCGCAGTATGGCAAACAACTGTATTCAGTTTTTGAAAATCTGAATTTTCCTTCTCCGCTCGCCAATGAGCGAAACTGTACCTGGATAAAACGGGCCCGGACGGTCGGAATCAACGTCAGGACGATCGGCAACTTCTGGTCGGTAATCCCGTACAGCATGACACTGCCCTCTGCTCAGCAAGCCATTCACCTGCTCCCCATCTTTGAGCCGGGTGTTGTATCGAGTCTGTACGGACCAACCAGCTGGCATATTAATCCCGAATTTTTCAGTCAGGAGCTCTGTAACGTATTCCCTCATCTCGATACCGTTGAAAAACAGTTGTCGCTGGTAGTCGGAATTCTGCACCTCACCGGAAGGGTAGTGGGCATTGACGTCATTCCGCATGTTGACAGGTATGCCGAGCAGTCGCTGGCTAATCCGGGTCTTTTCGAATGGATCCGGAGAAACGACCTGGCAATATCCGATCACCGAGCCGACCTGCATACCGATGTATATGATATACTGTACCGGCATCTGCAAGACAGGGGCTCTGCCACCCCCGGAATCCTGCTGCCTCCCGTGCCATCGGTTTTCTTTGAAGAATGGCCTGAAGAACACCGACTGCTGCTGATGTTTGGCGCCCCCGACGATTACACCGGAAGGCTTAACAGGCGCAAGGTAATGGTTGAGCTGCTTTACCGGGCCGGACTGGAAACGTTGCCCGCCACTATGGGGCCACCATACAGGGGAATAGAAGTGGATCCGGACCCGAATGCCGTTAACATTGACAATGAAGGCAGAGTCTGGAGAGACTACCGGATTACCCGACCGGAAAAATTCTCCAGGGTGTTCGGTCCGCTGGCCAGATACAAGCTGTACGAATCCAGAGACAATAACGATAACTGGGAACTCGATTTCAAAAAACCCAATATCAGAGCATGGGATTACGTTTGTGACCACTACCAC
>JBEGNB010000341.1:0-7221 GCA_041182785.1 Bacteroidota bacterium | reverse complement strand
GTACGAGCATAGCGAAGAATATCAGTTTCCGGTGGAAGTAGAAGCACATGGAACGGTTAATAATGAACCTGTTTCCTGGCTTCGAACCCTGGACACCAGTTATGATAAAGACAAACAAAATCGAACTACATCCAAATATGCAAACTCGATAAAAAATATCGCTTCCAGAATAGACAATGCAGTCAGAAAAGGAGAAAATTATACCCTCCCTCTACTTGTTTACTATGCTACGGGAAGACTTTTTGATATCGCCAGAGACACGGAAGAGGGTACTAAAATGAAACAGGAGAAACTGCAGATTTCTTCTCGCTTCAGGGCGTATGACAGGAGTCTGGAAGCAAAATCTACTCACAAAAAATTTCAGAACTGGTTCAGGGGTAAAGAACTTTCCCGTATTCAAAAGGGTGGAAGTGATACAAATCTCGAAATCGTAAAAAGAACCATCATAAACAATTTACCTGGCTGCATAAATGTTTATTACGAATTTGATCCCGACAAACCACATGGGCTAAAAATTGAGTTGGAAGATGGCAGAATCCTTCCTTTTAACTCATTGAGTGACGGCACCAGGAACTTTTTTGCCATTATTGCCGATATGGCCTTTATGTGTGTCACTCTGAATCCGCACCTGAAGGAAAAAGCGCTGGAAGAGACAGAGGGCGTAGTTCTGATAGATGAACTGGATCTTCATTTGCATCCTGAATGGCAAAGAAAAATAATTAAAGCGCTGAGGGACACTTTCCCAAAAGTACAGTTCATTGCCACTACCCACTCTCCTTTCCTGATTCAGGAAACCGGAAAAGGACAGCTTATTATACTGAAAAACAGTAAAGTTCATAAAATATCCAGTGCGGCCAATTTGAGTATTGAGGATATAGCAGAAGAACTTCAGTATGTACAGAACCCTCAGTGGGGTAAACTGAGACAAGAAATGTTTGAAAAAGCACGTGAATACTACCAGGCGGTCAAAGAAGGAAAAGACACCCCGGAAATGAAAGAACTGGATATATCAATGAAGCCTTTTGCTCTGGACACTGCTTTCTATGCAATCGTTGAACAGGAAAAGATTATTCAGGAATATAATAAAAGTAAAAAATGAGACCCGTAGATAAAGGAGCAGCACCAAGGTTTTACAATGACTACGGACAGGCTCGCCACGATTTGGCAGAAAGAATTGGCTACTACTGCTCTTATTGTGAAATGAAAGTTTATAACAGTATTGAGGTAGAACATATCCTGCCTCAAAATCAGGGAGGCGCGGTATTTGACTGGGACAACTTTCTGCTCTCCTGTAAATACTGCAATACAATTAAAGGCGACCATAATGCCAACATAATGGATTTTTTATGGCCGGACAGAGATAACACAGACTTAGCCTTTGAATATGATGAAATCAAGGTCATTTATCCAGAAGATACACTTCCAGATACATTAAAGGCCAAGGCCCAAAATTCTATAAATTTAACTGGTTTGGACAGAAATCCTGCTGGACCCAATCTTCCAACTCCATCAGATACCAGATGGAAATCACGAAAAGAGGCTTGGGATTTTGCCAGATTGAGTCTGAAAAACTGGAATAAAGCCCGTATTCAGCCAATGGCTAATACGATAGCAAATCTTGCTTTATCTAGCGGTCATTATTCAATTTGGATGAAGGTATTTAAGGCAGAACAAATAGTGCTTGATGAAATTGATCAAGTGTATCGAACCAAACACTCTTTGTACAAAATTTATCGGTCTAATGGTCAGCGAGATGTCCGTCCGGGCGGGTTCATATAACCTGAACGGCGATAGATACGTAATAACATAGCCCTGGCATGTACACCTGACAAGCCCTTGCAGTTTTTTTTGTTCCTTTGCACATTCATCTGATTCGCATATTATGAAGTACATCCTTTTCTCCCTTTTGCTGCTGCCCCTGACGGCTTTTTCACAGCAGGGCGCCGATTACAAGGTAGCCTCCATCGGCTTTTACAACCTGGAAAACCTCTTTGATACCCTCGATACACCCGACACGAACGATGCCGACTTCCTCCCGGGCGGCCGGCTCCTGTGGAATACTGAAAAGTATATCTCAAAACAGCATAATATGGCCAAGGTTATCAGCCAGCTGGGTACAGAGCTCTCGCCGGACGGCGTGGCACTGCTTGGGGTAGCCGAAATTGAAAACAGAAAAGTACTGGAGGATCTGGTTGCCCAGCCCGAACTGAAATCGAGAAAATACCAGATTGTACACTATGACTCCCCCGACGAACGGGGTGTTGATGTCGGCCTTCTCTATCAGCCCAAATATTTCGTGCCGCTGGGAAGCAAGGCTGTACCGGTGGTTCTCAAAGACCCCAAAACAGGTGACAAGGATTTCACGCGCGATATTCTCTATGTGGCAGGCACCTTCGACGGTGAACCTGTGCACGTCATGGTCGGACACTGGCCCTCGCGCAGGGGTGGTGAAGCCGGCTCCGCATGGATGCGCGCCGCCGCCGCACAAGTATGTAAGAACCTGGCCGACAGCCTGAAAAAGACAGACCCCAACGCCAAAATCATCGTGATGGGCGACCTCAACGACGATCCCGACAACAAAAGCATGACAGAGGTATTGAAAGCACGCCGCAGTGCCGATGAACTCAGGGCCGACGAATTGTATAACCCCATGTACGACCTGTTCAAAAGCGGAAACGGAACGCTGGCATACAGAGACTCCTGGAATCTGTTCGACCAGATCGTTGTATCAAAAGGGTTTGTAAACAAAAAGACAGGCGGATGGCAACTTTACAAGGCCATGGTATTCAGACAACCGTGGCTCCTGCAAACGGAGGGCGCCTTCAGGGGATACCCCTTCAGAACTTTCGTCGGCGATATTTTTATCAATGGATACAGCGATCACCTGCCGGTCTTCCTGTACTTCCTGAAACGAAAATAAACTACTTCTTGTACACCGGGGTCCCGCTGCTGATCATTTCAAGTGCTTTTCCAACAGCGGGATCCTCGCTGTTCAATACCTTGTAAAGGGCTGTATCACCGTACTTTATGCGAGCGATACGCGCCTTTATATCCGTTTCAAGCTCCTGATTGTATTTACCCGACCTGATGTCCGCGCGCTTTACCCCCTCCTTTTCACAAAGCGCAAACAATGCTTCAAGCATATCACCTGTTACTTTCCAGTCGCTGACAAACTGATTCTCGTCGGCAGGCAGTGACGCAGCGTTTTCCTCCTTCCATCGGGCTACAAATGTCGGGATATGCATCCTGAGCGACTGGTAGCTGTTGCTGGCAAGTACTGTATCAATAGGAATGAAAATATCGGGAGTGATACCACCACCGCCAAATACAATACGCCCCTGGCCAGTGTAGTATTTCGTACTGTCCGGCTGATGTATTCTGGACGGATCCGTCAACTCTCCGTTTTTCAGTCTCCGCTCGGGGTCATCTTCATAGTCTGAGTCAGATTTGTAATCGCGCTGGATACAACGGCCGCTCGGTGTGTAATACCGGGCAACAGTAAGCCGTATGCCGCCGCCATTGCTGAGCGGATACTGCTCCTGCACCAGTCCCTTCCCGTAAGAGCGCCTGCCAATCACCCAGCCACGATCCCAGTCCTGAATGGCTCCGGCCACTATTTCACTGGCGGATGCCGATCCTTCATCAATAAGTACAGCCACCTGCTGAATATTGAAGCGGGCTCGACCATTACTTTTGTACTCCCGCTTGTTCTCCGACCGTCCCTGTGTATAAACGAGCAGTTTACCCTCGGGAAACACCTGACTGAGTATGTCGGTTGCTTCCTCCAGATATCCCCCCGGATTCCCGCGCAGGTCGAGTACCAGATGCTGGAGCCCCTTGTTCTCTGCCAGGTTGGTAAGTCCCTCCATAAACTCCTGGTTGGTGCGTTCGGTGAAGCGATTGATACGGATATAGCCGGTTTTATCATCGAGCATATAGGCAACATCCACACTCTGCACGGGTATGACAGCCCGGGTAAGATTGAAATAACGCTGCGTTTTTTCTTTGCCGCGCAGTATGCCCACCTTCACGCTGGTACCTTTTTTGCCCCTCAGTTTCCTGAAAATAGTGCCATTATCAACCTTGACACCGGCAATACTGGTATCGTTGATGGAAATGACCTTGTCACCTGCCAGCATACCGGCCGCTTCGGCTGGTCCGCCCGAAATGGGCGTAATCACATGCATGGTATCATCCACCATCAGAAATTCGATACCAATACCTTCGAAACCACCGCTCATATCCTCTTCCACAGCCTTCAGCTCGTCGGGGGATATATAAACGGAGTGCGGATCGAGCTTTGAAAGCAGATGCTCGATAGCCTCCCGCCTGAGCGACTCGGTGTTGACCGAATCAACATACTTGGCCTCCACGTACTTAAGTATCTCATCCAGCGGGTTACCGCTCCCGTGTGCACCCGACAGACTGAAATGCTGATTGTAATGGGGTAGTTTCTGTCCCAGAAACATACCCAGCGCCAGCGTGAAAGCCAGTATAAGGGGTAACCTGATGTTCTTCTGCGTTGGGTTGGTATTACCGTCAGAGGTTATTTGTTCATTTTCCATGCAAGCAAGCGGATAAAGCGGGGTGAGTGGATTATTTCTTTTTCTTGTTCCTGACGAGTTTCATCTCTTCAACCAGGTGACCTGCACCGCCGAATTTGTCAATGATAAACAGCACGTAGCGGATATCCACCATAATATTCCTGCAAATGGCAGGGTCGTAATTCAGATCACTCATGGTACCTTCCCATACCCGGTCAAAATTGAGGCCAATCAGGTTTCCGCGGGCATCGAGTGCCGGACTACCCGAGTTGCCACCGGTAGTGTGGTTGGTACCGATAAAAGCTACCGGCATCTTGCCATCCGGAGAGGCATACTGTCCATAATCTTTTGATTTCCAAAGGTCTATCAACTTTTGTGGCACATCAAACTCATAATCTCCCGGAATATATTTTTCCATTACACCGTCGAGATCGGTCTGGTATTCATAGCGGACTGCATTGCGCGGGGAGAAGCCGCGTACCTTGCCGTACGTGATACGGAGCGTACTGTTGGCGTCCGGGAAGAAGCGTTTTTCTTTGAAAACCTCCATCTGGGCAGCCATATACTGGCGTTGCAGCAGGCTTATTTGCGGCTGGAGTTCCTGCGTTTTGGGCAGAATATTATCAGTATAGATACCGTTCAGCTTGCTCCATAGTTGCCATACCGGGTCGTTTTTCAGGGTTTCGACCACTTTGGGCGGGCGTTCACCGAGCAGTGCCGTCAGTTTGTCTTTGTCGGGCACCACACTGTTTTTGAACAGGTAGGCGGCCAGTTCGGTGTATCCGCCGTATCTGGCGGCTTCAGCCTTGACAAAATCTCCGCCCCACTCCGGTCTGGCTGCTTCAGCAAACATCTCGAGTTGAGCAGCTACCAGCGCCTCATCCACCTGAACACTGTAGTTCTTGAAAGCGCCCGCGAGTGATTCAGCTATCTTGCGCTGCTCCTGCAGGGCAAACGTTTCACCATTGCGGTCGAAAAGAGCGATGATACCGTTCAATGTGGAAGCGCGATCGAACAATTCGTTTCCACGGTTGATATTCTCTGCATAGTTGTCGCGCGCGAGGAAGTACGGCTCGGCGTCAGCGTACAATTGCCTCAGTCGGGGCAACAAATTGCCGTACTTGTATTTCAAATCGGGATTTTCATTGACTCGGCTGGTAAATTCGGCTTCATAAGCAGCCTTTTTCTCCAGAGCCTTATAGGTCTTCAGCCCCTGCATTTCACCCAGCCATTTTTTCCAGCTGTTGGCGATTCCTGCGTACTTGGCTACATAGGCAATTTTGACAGCCGGATCCTTTCTCATGTATCCGTCCATCACCTTCAGCACCCGGTCGCGAATGGCTACCTTCCGGGGATCGAGCACTTCACCAATCTGACGCACAGCAGCTTCTGTCAGGTATTCATCCGTACGGCCCGGGAAACCGTAAACCATGGTAAAATCGCCCTCGGTTGCTCCGTCTATGGCAATTGGCAGGAAATGACGCGGGCGGTATGGACGATTTTTGACAGCGTAATCGGCTGGATGCCCGAGTGAATCGGCGTAAACCCTGAAGATGGAGAAGTCGCCCGTGTGACGCGGCCACACCCAGTTGTCGGTATCTGCACCAAATTTGCCGATGCTGCTGGGAGGAGCCCCCACAAACCGGACATCCTTGAAGGTTTGCGTAACATACAGGTAGTACTGATTTCCGTTATATAATGGTCTTACGGAGATCTCTTCCCATTTTTCTTTTTTGGTATTTACTTTTATCTGGGCGATGTTTTTGTCTATCTGCGACTGGCGGTCGCGTTCAGACATACCATCCGTAACTTGCTGGAGCGCCAGCGTTGTGACATCCTCCATCCTGGTGATGAACATGGCCGTAATGCCGGGTGCAGGCAGCTCGGAAGCCCTGTCTTTAGCCCAGTAGCCATTTTCAACATAGTTATTCTCGAGCGTACTCAGTTGCTGAATGGCACCAAAACCGCAGTGGTGGTTGGTGAGCAGAAGGCCTTCCGGCGAAATCATCTCTCCGGTACAGCCTCCTCCGAACATACAAATCGCGTCTTTCACGCTGGCATTGGCCGGGTGGTACAAGTCATCGGCCTCCAGTTTGAGACCCATGGTACGCATTTCCTTTTCGTTTTGCTTTTCAATCAGGCTGGGCAGCCACATACCCTGCGCCTGTGACAGGCCCGGGAGGAGCAGAAGGAGTAGTTGAAGCAGTTTTTTCATTACAATAGTTATAAGCTGGGAATCATTTTGTGCACACTACGCGGAATCTGACACCGTCGTATCTGTTCTCATCTTTTTCAGCGTCAGCCAGGACGTCAAGTGCAGCCTGACGTTTTTCCGGCTTTTCCCTGTCGAGGAAGGAATCGAAGTGGCTGATATGGAGTACCACGCTGGGCTTGCCTATTACTTCAAGCGAGCAAAGGCAATCAAAAAGCGCATCGAGCGTGCCGCCGAAGTAATCAGGAAACAGCAATTTGCGCGCAACAGCCGGGTAGAAAGCGCGCAGATTACGCGCCTTTCGGCCATCAATATCGGCAACGAAGGTATCGGAAGGGTACGAGGGAGGGATGTCGGTAAGATCCATCTTGGCGCAATCCGGTTAGGTTATTACGGGATAGCGAAATCAAAGATAGAACTATTGTCAGTATCCGAGTTATTTTTTAAGTATGTTTTAATACATAT
>JBEGNB010000340.1:0-13344 GCA_041182785.1 Bacteroidota bacterium | reverse complement strand
AAAACCCGATTTTGAGAGCAAGTTCCCCGACCTGGCCTGGGGTGATGAAGATAATCCGCAGAAATGGGGACGCGAAGATTTAACCCGGACAGTCAACTTCAACACCGCTGAACAAAAGTCGGTTGACTTGAATGAAGGCAAAACCGGACCCGGCTGGTATATTTTCAAACTTTCCACAGTAGATTCATACGGTGAAAAAATGGAGGTTGAGCGGATTGTCAGGGTATTCGACGACAAGTCCACCTTCTACACACCCGGCGCCCGCATGGAAAAGGAATCGTCGGAGCCCGGTGAAAAGGCTGTGATGATCCTCGGCGGCAAACCCGCCAATCTGCACTTTTTTGTAGCCAGCGGAAAAAACTCGGTTGTTCAGTGGATAAAAACCACCGGTAAAGAATCGGTTTCGTTCCCGGTGACAGAGGCTGACCGCGGCGGACTCTCGCTGGCAGGTTTCTGCGTCCGGAACAATCGTTACTATATACTGAATCAATATGTCAGTGTGCCCTGGTCCAACAAAGACCTGCAGATCAGGTACGAAACATTCCGCGACAAACTTGCGCCGGGTGAAAAGGAAACCTGGAAAATTCATATCAGCGGGCCACAAAAGGAAAAGGTCGCCGCCGAAATGGTCGCTACCCTGTACGATGCCTCGCTGGACCAGTTTATTCAGCATGAATGGCATCGGCTTCCTTATCCGCAAAACGGCATGTACCTGCGGGCTGAAAACCAGATTGGTTTCGGCCTGACAAACGGTTATGTACTGTCTGAAGTCTCCACCCCCGGAGCGCCGGGCCGCTCCTACCCCTCCCTGAACTGGTTTGATTTTCCGTTCTGGAACCCTGGTGTAATGACCGCTATGGGAGCCGGCATGCCAAAGGCCGCATTCCGGAATAACAGAATGGAGTATGCCATGGCAGAAATGTCTGACGACGGCGTCGCAGAGCCGACTGTCCGGTACGATACGGTGATAAAAAGTGAGGAGCCTGCTGACAGGGTTAAACCGGCGAATTTTCCGGCTACCATGCGCCGTAACCTGGACGAAACGGTCTTTTTCTTCCCCGAGCTGCACACCGACTCTTCAGGTAACGTGATACTCAAATTCACCATGAACGAGGCGCTTACCCGGTGGAAACTGCTCACGTACGCGCACACGAAAGACCTGAAACAGGCCATTTCTGAAAAGGAGGTGGTTACACAGAAGGAACTTATGGTTATCGCCAATCCGCCCCGCTTCCTGCGCGAGGGCGACGAGATTGAGTTCTCTGCCAAGGTGAGCAATCTTTCCACCGAAACGCTCACCGGTACCGCCACTCTTAATCTGCTCGACGCTGCCACCCTGCAGCCCGTGGAGCAGGCGTTCGGACTGGCCCGTAACAACCGGGTAGCCCGGTTCAGTGTACTGCCCGGACAGTCGGGTGCCGTTTCATGGCGCATCCAGGTGCCCGAGAAGTATAACGGCGCCGTTACCTGGCAGATCTACGCCGACGCACGTTCTTTTCGCGATGGAGAAGAAAGCACCATTCCGGTCGTGAGCAACCGAATGCTGGTTACGGAAACACTGCCTATGGCACTCCGGGGCAATCAGACAAAACGTTTTTCATTCGACAACCTGAAGAATAACACTGGCGGATCGCTCACTACACAGAAATATACCCTCGAATTCACCAGCAATCCGGTCTGGTATGCCGTGCAATCGCTGCCTTACCTGATGGAATACCCGTATGAGTGCTCCGAGCAGATTTTCAGTCGCTATTACGCCAATTCACTGGCTTCCACGGTGGTGGAAAAAATGCCCAACATCCGGAATGTTTACGAACGCTGGAAAGGCACAGATGCCATGAAATCAAACCTGAGTAAAAACCAGGAGTTGAAATATGCCTTGCTGGAGGAAACCCCGTGGGTACTCGAAGCCCAGAGCGAGGAGCAGCAGAAACAGAATATTGCCCTGCTGTTTGACCTGAATCACATGGCCGACGAGCGCGCACGCGCACTCAGGACGCTGGCCGAACGGCAGGCTTCCGACGGCGGCTGGTCCTGGTTCCCCGGTGGTGAATCGAGCTGGTATGTGACTCAATACATCACCACGGGTCTGCTAAGGCTGCAAAAGCTGGGTGTGGCAGAAACTGAATCGGCCCAGCTGCTGGAGGAAATGACGGACAGAGCACTCGGCTTCTGCGACGCCAAACTGCGGGCTCAGTACAACGAACTGGAACGGCTCGCCGAGGACGGCAAGATCAAAATGGACGACGACCACCTCGAAGGAATGGCGATTCAGTACCTGTACATGCGCTCCTTCACCACTGCACCCGACCGTCCGTCGGTGGAAGCAGCCTACTACCTGTCTCAGGCACAGAAATACTGGCTCAGCAAGGGATTGTATCAGGAGGGAATGATTGCACTGGCCCTGCACCGCTGGGCGTTCGGTGCGTCCGAAGTCGCCCCGAAAATAGTGAACAGTCTGCGCGAACGCGCTACAGTAAAGGAGGAACTGGGCATGTACTGGCCTGTTGACTGGGGCTATTACTGGTACCAGCTTCCGGTGGAAACCCAGGCGCTCATGGTGGAGGTATTTGGTGAGGTGGGCAACGATCGCAAGGCTGTGGATGAACTTCGCATCTGGCTGCTCAAGAACAAACAGACCAATCGCTGGGAATCTACCAAGGCTACCTCGGAAGCGGTGTATGCCCTGCTGATGTTTGGCGACAACTGGTTGAACAATACCCGCCCCGTTCAGGTTACAATGGGTAGCAAACCGCTGGTGGTGGATGAATACGAGGCCGGAACCGGTTACTTCAAAAAAAGCTGGACAGGAGAGGAGGTGAAAAACGAATGGGCGGAGATCACCGTAGCCAATCCAAACAGCAACATCGTTTGGGGTGCAGCCTACTGGCAGTATTTTGAAGACCTCGACAAAATCAAAGACTTCAAAAAAACGCCCCTGACCATCGTGAAACAACTGTTTATTGAGGAAAACACCCCCGCCGGACCGGTACTGAAACCCGTAGATGAAGGACAGCAACTGCACCGCGGCGACCGGTTAAAGGTCAGAATCGAGTTGCGTGCCGACAGGGCCATGGAGTTCGTACACCTGAAAGATATGCGCGCTGCCGGGTTCGAGCCGGTGAATGTGCTGAGCGGATACCGATTCGGCGGCGGAATCGGCTACTACGAGAGCACCCGCGATCTGGCAACCAACTTCTTCATTGACTACCTGCCCCGCGGAACCTTCGTTTTCGAGTACCCGCTGGTCGTGTCGCTGCGGGGTAGCATGAGCAACGGTATCACCACCGCACAATGCATGTATGCCCCCGAATTTAGCAGCCATTCAAAAGGCAACAGAGTTAGTGTTGAATGAACAATAAGTTTTGGGAATTGAGTGCAAGTACATTTAAATATGCTACCTTTGCGGCGAAATTTTCAATACAATCAATTAAATCAACCATACAATGGCTAAGAAACGCATCGCCATCAACGGCTTCGGCCGTATCGGTCGCCTGACCTTCCGCAATCTGATGAAGAATCCGAATGTCGAGGTCGTGGCAATCAACGATCTGACAGACAACCAGACGCTGGCTCACCTGCTGAAATACGACACCATGCACGGAAAGTTCGACGGTACGGTTTCTGCCGACGATACTTCCATCACGGTAAACGGCAACAAGATTGCCGGTCTCGCAGTGAAAAACCCCGCAGAACTGCCCTGGAAAGATATGGGTGTGGATGTAGTGCTCGAGTGCACAGGTATTTTCCTCGATCGTGAAAAGGCGGGTCTGCACCTGCAGGCTGGCGCCAGGCGCGTCGTGCTCTCTGCTCCTCCAAAAGGCGATGATGTACCGACATTCGTGATCGGTGCCAATGCCGACAAGATGGGTAGCGATGATGTAATCGTTTCCAATGCATCCTGCACAAC
Organism: Bacteroidota bacterium; assembly: GCA_041182785.1. GTDB lineage: Bacteria > Bacteroidota > Bacteroidia > Chitinophagales > Saprospiraceae > M3007. The sequence goes on along the minus strand of JBEGNB010000340.1, from coordinate 9,434 downwards.
AAACTGTCTGGTTCCGATGATCCTGGTGCTCGACCGTGCTTTCGGCGTTGAGCAGCTCTTCATGAACACTATTCACGCCTACACTTCCGACCAGAACCTGCAGGATGGTCCGCACCGCGACCTGCGCCGTGCCCGCAATGCCGCTCAGAATATTGTCCCGACCAGCACTGGCGCTGCCAAGGCGGTTGTGATGGTTGCTCCGCACCTGAAAGGCAAAATTGAGGCACACTCCATGCGCGTACCGGTTGCCACTGGCTCTGTTACCGACTGCGTTTGTGTTATCAAAAACGCAGCGAGCAAGGAAGAAATCAATGCAGCATTCAAGGCAGCTGCCGAGTCGCACCTGAAGGGTATCCTCGAGTACTGCGACGAGCCGATCGTTTCCAGCGATATCGTGGGTAACACGCACTCTGTCATCTTCGACTCCGAACTGACGCAGGTCAACGGTAATACATGCCGCATCGTAGGCTGGTACGACAACGAGTCGGGCTACTCTGCCCGTCTGGCACAGCTCACGGCCATGGTTTAATTTCAACAACCACCCGGCTGACGACTGATGTGGCTCTCGGCAGCTGCAAACAGCATCGGCCGGGTGGTTTGTCAATATCTTTAATATGAATCTGAATTTCAAAGACAAGAAAGCGCTCATCCGGGTTGATTTCAATGTACCCCTCGACAAGGAGTACAAAATCACCGATGACACGCGTATCCGCGAGGCCATCCCAACTATCAGGCACATTCTGGATCAGGGCGGATCAGTTATTCTGATGTCGCACCTGGGCCGTCCGCTCGAAAAACTGAATTCAGACGGTACCGTTAACCGGGAAAAGTTCACCCTGCAACATCTGGTGAAGCACCTGAAGAAGAAACTCAAGGCAAAGGTGCACTTCGCCGACGACTGTGTAGGCAAGCAGGCGGTTAAAAAAGCTGCTGCACTCAAACCGGGCGAGGTACTGCTGCTGGAAAACACCCGCTTTTATGTGGAGGAGGAGAAAGGTGACGAAGCGTTTGCCGGGAAACTCGCCGCTCTGGGCGATATCTATGTGAACGATGCCTTCGGTACTGCTCACCGCGCACACGCGAGTACTACCATTGTTGCCCGCTTCTTCGACAAACAGCACAAAACATTCGGCTTCCTGATGGAACGGGAAATCGAAAACGCTACCCGCGCCATGAAGGAGCCCGCCAAACCGGTTACCTGTGTTACAGGTGGCTCCAAGGTGAGCGACAAGATTATGCTGCTGGAAAAATTCCTCGACTATGCCGATAATATCCTGATCGGCGGGGCTATGGCCTATACCTTTTTTATGGCAAAGAAGGGAGCTGTCGGCAACTCGCTGGTGGAACCCGACAAGCTCAAAATTGCCAAAGAATTCCTGAAAAAGGCCAAGGCAGCCGGCGTAAAAGTGGTGCTCCCCAAAGATTCAGTATGCGGCGACAAATTTGCAGCTGATGCCGCCACACAGGTTTGTCCGAGCAATCAGATACCCGATGGCTGGATGGGCCTCGATATAGGCCCCGCGGCCGCGCGCGCATTCGCAGGCGTGATTCGCAAGAGCCAAACGGTAATATGGAATGGCCCAATGGGTGTTTTCGAAATGGAGGCATTTGCCAACGGCACCAAAGTGGTGGCCAAAGCCTGCGCTGCAGCTACCAAAAAAGGAGCATTCACCATGGTTGGCGGTGGGGACTCTGTTGCAGCCGTCAATCAACTTAAACTGGCAAAGAAAGTTTCGTTTGTGAGCACCGGAGGTGGTGCCATGCTCGAATTTCTGGAAGGTAAAGAACTCCCCGGCATCAAAGCCATCACAGAATAACAACTATGAAAAACAAAGGACTCTGGTTACTGTTCGGCTACACGCTGTTCACACTCGGTATTACCGCTATCGTTCTGGAGCTGGTGGGCGTTCACTGGGTAATTCTTTCCTGGCTGGAACTGGGCGGCCGCCTGCTGGCATTTGCCGGCAAGCTCCTCATGATTATCGCCGGAGTACTGATGATCGTCTTCGCCCGCACCGACTGGGAGCGGGAGATGCGCAACGATGAATAATAGTGGTTTTCTGACCACATGTGACTGTCCGGCTGGTAACACTTGCGATACCATTCAGTATGCCAGCCTGGCAGTTTTTTACAATAATTTAAACTCTTGTCGTAAAAAATAGGTTATTTCAAAGAGTTGTATGATTTTGGCGCTGAATTTCGGATACGTGCGTATGCAAAGACGTTTTCCGGGATTTAATTTAACTAAACGCCATTACTATGTCCTTTCTAGACAACCTGTTCCGCAGAAAATCGGTTCATGACGCCATCAACGCTGCCCGGGATGAAGATATTCACGGAGGCGGCGGACTACAGAAAAATCTGGGTGTCCGCGACCTGACCTCACTGGGCATCGCAGCTATTATCGGAGCAGGGATATTCAGTACCATCGGATCTGCCAGTTACAACGGAGGCCCTGCAGTGGTCCTTCTGTTCATTTTTACAGCTGTTGCTTGCGGATTTGCGGCGTTTGCATACGCAGAATTTGCCTCCCTGCTACCGGTGTCGGGTAGCGCATACACCTACTCGTATGTCGCTTTTGGCGAACTGGTAGCCTGGATTATTGGTTGGGCGCTGGTTATGGAATACGCAGTGGGCAATATCACCGTCGCTGTATCCTGGTCGGGCTACTTCACCAGCCTGTGCGACAGTGCCGGCTGGCATATTCCTGCCTGGGCGACCACCGACTATATATCGGCCCGCGATGGATATGAGGCGGCGGCAGCCATGCTGAGAGGCGGATCGTCGCTGAATGATCTGACACAGGCTGAAAGGGAATACTATGAGGCATGGAACTCCGCACATGCTGTCAACGGACTGCGAATCATTCTCGATGTCCCCGCTATTGTTATGTCCATACTAATAACGGCGCTCGTTTATGTAGGGATTAAAGAATCCAAGAATGCGGGGAATGCCATGGTTGTTCTGAAACTCATTGTGGTGCTCGCCGTGATTGTAGTGGGTGTTTGGTATGTGGACGTTGACAACTGGCATCCGTTCGCACCCAACGGATTTGCAGGTGTCATGGCTGGCGTCTCCTCTGTTTTCTTTGCCTACATCGGCTTCGATGCGCTATCCACCACCGCCGAAGAGTGCAAGGACCCGCAGCGCGACCTGCCCCGCGCCATGGTGTATTCCATTATTATCTGTACGATACTGTATATCATCATTGCCCTCGTACTCACCGGAATTGTCAACTACGAGGAACTGAATGTGAACGACCCGCTGGCGTTCGTGTTCGACCGGATTAATCTGAAATGGTTTTCCGGGATTATTGCCGTAAGTGCTGTAGTGGCTATGGCCGGTGTATTTCTTGTGTTCCAGCTCGGACAGCCGAGAATATGGATGACTATGAGCCGCGACGGTCTCATGCCCAAACGCTTCTCTTACATCCATCCGAAATACCGGACCCCCACATTCGCCACAATCATGACCGGCGTGTTTGTGGTGGTTCCGATGCTGATAATTCCGAGCGATACGGTGCTTGACTTGTGCAGCATGGGCACCCTTTTTGCTTTTGTACTCGTTTGCGGCGGTGTTTTAAAGATGCAGTTGCAACCCGATGCTCCGAGGGGTAAATTCCGAACGCCCTATTTTAATTCAAAATATGTGTTTCCGCTCATGCTGCTGATTGCAGGCGCATGGCTGTTCACTGCTCAGCGAGATGCTGCCACAGCATGGATCACCAACGAGCGACAGTCGTATCCTGTGGAAGAGATACTTTCCAGGGCAACTGCTCAGGAGCTCGAGGCCACTACAGCCTTCCTTCAAACCAGGGATCAGGCCGGCATGAACGCTGCGGGGGGCGGACTGGCCGCGTATCTCGACGGACTCTCCCCCAAAGAATACAAGGCGACCATCGCGGAACTTCCAATATCTGAAGACTCGCGTTATGAGTCGGGATGGAATCTGTTCAGACACAAAATACCCATGTGGCTGTTCATTGTCACCTGTCTGGCGCTGGCTGTGGGGGCATTCCGTAACAGCTTCTCACTCATACCCGTACTCGGTCTGGTTTCGTGCTTCTACATGATGGCGCAGATACCTGCCAAAAGCTGGGCCGGTTTCTTCATCTGGCTGGCTGCAGGACTGGTCTTCTACTTTAGTTACGGATATAAAAACAGCCGTCTGGCATCTAAAAGTTGAGGAATTACTGTTTTTGGCTGGTAGCTGTCGCTGTTGCGATCTCTTCGTGTGCGACCACGGGTACCCGCGCCGGACGTCGCGCCGAGCGGGCTGTACGACATTCGGAGGTATTCAACCGGGCATTCACCGGTTTTGTGCTGATGGACCCAGAATCGGGCCGGCTGCTCGCCGATTATCAGGGCGGGAAGTATTTCACCCCTGCGTCGAACACCAAAATTCTGACCCTGGCAGCGTGTCTGGAAAATCTTCCCGACACGCTGCCGGCGCTAAAGGTCATCAATACTGAAAACCGGGTTTATATCCGCGGGACGGGCAATCCTGCCCTGCTGCACCCTGAATTTGCTGCCTGGCAGTCGTGGAAGGATTCGCTGTTAAGACTGTCAGGAGTATCAAAATCACTGGCATATTACCCGCGTTCATTTACCGAACCCCGATTTGGTCCGGGCTGGTCGTGGGACGATTACGGCGAGTATTACATGACCGAACGCACAGAAATGCCTGTTTACGGCAACTGCGTCAGTATCACCTCGGACGGCGTTTCATATGCACGTATCATTCCCGATTTATTCGGCACAAAATACGGCTTCAGAGATAAAAAAGACGGAAAAGGCGCTGCAAGGCTAGAACATGAGAACTTCTGGCTGCTCGAACCGGGTGTGCAGGAGAACGATACCCGCGTTCCGTTCACCGGTCCGATGACTCAGCTGCTGCTGGGTGCTGCGCTTGGAAGAAGTATTGGTTACATTGACAACCCGGAGCTACCCCTGGAAAGAATATATCCGGCCACTACCCTGCCTTCTGTTCCGCTCGACACCGTACTGCGTCGGATGATGTACCAGAGCGACAATTTTGTGGCTGAGCAACTGCTGTATATGTGTGCTGACGCGCGGTTTGGGGTACTGGAGCAGGATACGGTTATCCAGTGGATGCTGGACAGCGTGCTTCAGCTGCCAGTACGCCCCCGCTGGGTGGATGGCAGCGGACTCTCCCGGTACAACCTGAATACACCGGCGAGTCTGGCAGGCACCCTGAGGTATATGTGGAACAAATACCCGCACGAGCGGCTGCTCAGCCTGTTCCCGGCAGGTGGTATGCGCGGAACCATTGAAGATTGGTACACGCCCAAAGATGGAAACGGACCCTTCGTCTTTGCCAAAACCGGTGGTATGCGCGGCGTGCACTGTCTGAGTGGCTACGTACGCACACATAGTGGCAAGATACTGATATTCAGCTTCATGCACAACAATTTTGCGGGTAGCAACCGCGAGTGGAAATCAGAAATGGACCGAATACTGCGTCAGATCAGTCGTTGAGTTTCAGAACTTTGATGAAGGCTTCCGGCGGAACCTCTACTGCGCCGAACTGTTTCATACGCTTCTTGCCCTCTTTCTGCTTTTCAAGGAGTTTGCGCTTCCGGCTGATATCACCGCCGTAACACTTGGCAGTTACGTCCTTACGCAGAGCAGAGATGGTTTCACGTGCAATTACCTTTTGACCGATGGCCCCCTGGATGGCAATCTGGAACTGCTGACGAGGCAGCAAATCCTTCAGTTTTTCACACATCCTGCGACCCATATATTCAGCCTTGGAGCGGTGAACGAGCGCGGAGAGTGCATCCACCTGTTCGCCATTGAGTTTGATATCGAGGCGGACGAGGTCTGTTTCCCTGTAGTCGAGCAAATGATAGTCGAAAGAAGCATAACCGCGGGTGGAAGACTTGAGCTGGTCGTAGAAATCGAACACAATTTCGGCGAGCGGCATATGGAAAATCATTTCCAGGCGCGTAGGCGTGAGGTAAGTCTGTTTTTGAAGCAGCCCCCGCTTGTCCATACACAGTTTCATGATATTCCCGATGTAGTCGGGCTTGGTAATGATCTGTGCGTAGATATAGGGCTCTTCTGCCGAGCTGAGGTGGTTGGGATCGGGCAGATCGCTGGGCTGGTGAATCATTTTACGCTCGCCCTTCATATTGGTAGCGTAGTACGGAACGTTGGGCACCGTGGTGATAATATCCTGGTCGAACTCCCGGAACAGGCGTTCCTGTACGATTTCGAGGTGAAGCATCCCGAGGAATCCGCAGCGGAATCCAAAACCGAGTGCGGCAGATGTTTCCGGTTCGAACACCAGTGAGGCGTCGTTGAGCTGCAATTTTTCGAGGGAGTCGCGCAGATCCTCAAAATCGTCGGTATCAAGCGGATATACCCCCGCAAAAACCATGGGCTTTACCTCCTCAAAACCTTTCACAGGAGTCTCGCACGGGCGCGCGATGTGCGTAATAGTATCACCCACCTTGATTTCCCGGCTCACTTTGATACCGGTGATGATATAGCCTACATTTCCGGCGGCAATTTCCTGGGTTTCGACCATGCCCATTTTGAGCGAGCCTACCTCCTCGGCGAAAACCTCCTTTCCGGTGTTGTAAAACTTGATTTTATCGCCTTTCCTGATAGTACCGTTCATTACGCGGACGTAGGCAATCACACCGCGGTAAGAATTGAACATAGAGTCGAAAATCATCGTCTGCAACGGGGCTTCCGGATCGCCCTTGGGTGCCGGCACACGGTCCACCACAGCAGAGAGGATTTCGGCAATTCCGATTCCGGTACGACCGGAGGCGGAAATAATATCTCCGCGTTCGCAACCGATGAGGTCAATAATCTGATCCTGTACCTCTTCGATCATGGCGCTGTCCATATCCACCTTGTTCACAATCGGGATAATTTCCAGGTTGTGATCTACGGCCAGATACAGATTGCTGATTGTCTGCGCCTGAATACCCTGCGTGGCATCAACCAGCAGCAGAGCGCCTTCACAGGCAGCGATAGAGCGGCTCACCTCGTAGGAGAAGTCAACGTGCCCCGGCGTGTCAATGAGATTGTAGTTGTACTCTTCTCCATTGGCGGGGAGGATATAGCGCATCTGTATGGCATGGCTCTTGATAGTGATGCCACGCTCGCGCTCCAGATCCATGTTATCCAGTGCCTGATCCTGCATCTCGCGTTTGCTGATGGTGTTGGTATATTCCAGCAGCCTGTCGGCGAGCGTACTCTTGCCGTGGTCAATGTGGGCGATGATACAGAAGTTACGAATGTTCTTCATACAAAAGGTGGGATGAGAGGGGTTTGAACTTTCGGGCGCAAAGGTACGAAAAGGATATCAAGGGCGTGTCAACTCTACACAACCCTGACAAGGTATTTATTCTTTTTACCGCTTTCCACCATCACAAAGGCTCCGTGGAGCAGGTCGTCTGAAGAAACAGTGGCACCCAGATCAGTAATACGCACCTTGTTGATGCTGATCATGTTGGACTGTACCGCACGTTTGGCCTCCGAGCGACTCGGCAGAATACCCGTCTGGTCGCTCAGGAAATCGAGAATACTCACCGGATTTTCGAGAACCTTTGATGATATTTCAGGCGACGGAATCTCGTCGGCAACCTGGGCAAGTGTGGATTTGTCGAGCGTTTTGAGCATGTCTGCGTCCGCTTTCGGGTCGAAAAGCAACGCAGATACAGCCTGAACAGCCGCATAGGCCTCGTGCCCGTGTATGCGCACGGTAATTTCCTCTGCGAAAATTCGTTTTATCTGCTGAGCCGGTTCGGCAGCCTCCAGCGCTTCTATTTCGGCCTGTGTTTTCAGGGAGAAATAGCGCAGGTACTTGGGAAGGTCGCGGTCGTCGGCATTCAGCCAGAACTGATAGAACTTGTACGGGGAAGTCATCCGGGCATCGAGCCAGATGTTTCCGGCTTCACTTTTCCCGAATTTGGTTCCGTCGGCCTTGGTGAGCAGCGGTGTGGTGACGGCATACACCTTTGCGTCGTCTATCTTGCGCGCCAGTTCGACACCTGACGTAATGTTGCCATACTGGTCGCTGCCACCCATTTGCACGGTGATTCCGTGCTGGCGGTTGAGCAGTACGAAGTCGTAGCCCTGCAGCAACTGGTAACTGAATTCGGTGAACGAAATACCCGACTCGCTCTCAATCCTTCGACGTACACTCTCTTTCGACATCATGTAGTTGACCGTGAGGTATTTGCCTACATCGCGAAGAAACTCCAGTACGCCCATCTGATCGTAGAAAGACAGGTTGTTGAGTATCAGTGCGTGGTTGGGTGTTTCCGGATTGAAGTCAAGCAGGTTTTTGGCCTGATTCATGAACTGCTCCGTATTTCGGTCGAGTTCTTCGGTTGACTTCAAATCGCGTTCCTTGTCCTTGCCGCTTGGATCACCAATACGGCTGGTGGCTCCTCCCAGCAGTACGACAGGCTGGTGGCCTGCGCGCTGAAGGAAGGTCAGCAGCATAATCTGAACATAATTTCCGATAGTCATGGACGGTGCTGTAGGGTCGAAACCTATATACGCACGTACCATACCTTTCTTGAAATGTTCTTCTATTCCCGGCGTCACATCGTGGATGAGTCCACGCCACTTCAATTCTGAGATGAAATCCTGCATTCAGTAGTTGTTGTAAAATCAACCGCAAAATTAAGCGGTTGTTCACTACTTCCATGCGTTTTACAATTTATCCCAGTCCTTAAAAAGTGAATATTTGATAACCTCCACCTGTTTTCTGTATTCAACCCATTGATTGTCAAACAGTTTGTTGATTTTTTCAACAATTGAATCTGTTTCTCTCCGGGCTTTTTCCATAGCAATTTTTGCCGTGGCGTTGGGTGCTCCCATGTTCCCGTTGATATAACCAAGGGCATTCCAATAAAAAGAGTTCAGGCCCTGTTTTCCCCGTTGTATGCCTTTTGTTTCCTTGTGATTGAAAAATTCGTCCTTGAGTGTACCGATAGAGTCCTTGATGGCACTGCCCAGTTTCAGGGTTTCCTTTTTCAAACTGTCGGGAACATTAACGAACTGGCTTTCCACCAAACCGAGGGTTTTTTCTGCTTCCTTCAGGCGATCGTATGCTTTGGCCGCTCTTTCGGCCAGTTTGTGTACATCCCGCACTGCCTGGTTTCTTGCCTCCCGATCGGCTGCCGCTATATTAAGTCTCGGATCATCGAGTACTGTAACGAGTATGGAATCAGACCAGTCCATGTACTTTACCTTGACCAGATAGTCGCCCGGAAGCACCTGAGGCCCCCCTCCGGGCTCCAGCTGATCGGCAGGCGGATCGTTTTTAGACGGGAATCGGGTTCCTTTGGTATCCATTCCCCACCATATAGCGCTATTGAAAAGGGTGTCCAGTTCGGTCTTGAAACGCCTGATGGTGTCACCCTTCATTGTCAGGATAGTTACCAG
>JBEGNB010000339.1:0-18126 GCA_041182785.1 Bacteroidota bacterium | reverse complement strand
CTGGATCTCGAAAATGGCGAACGGGTCGAGGTGTCACGGCGCAAAAAGCCCCACCTGATGGAAGCAATCCGGAAAGTACACGGAGAAGTCTGATTTTCTGCAACTGCCCGGCTTGTTGCTGGCAAAAGAATCGTTTTTGCCAGCAACAAGCCGGGCAGTTGTGTCATGATAATACAACAATCAACACCCTAAAATGGGATTTTTCGACAAATTTTTCAGCAAAGACAAAAAAGAGGATCTCGACAAGGGCCTCGAAAAAACCAAGGAAGGCTTCTTCGGTAAAATAAGCCGTGCCGTGGCCGGCAAAAGCACGGTGGATGAAGAAGTCCTCGACGAACTGGAAAGCATACTGATTTCCGGCGATGTTGGCCTCGACACAACGGTGAAGATTATTGAACGCATCGAAGCCCGCGTCTCCCGGGACAAGTACGTGAATACAACCGAACTGAATGAAATACTGCGGGATGAAATCGTGTCGCTGCTCGCCGAAAACAATACGGCCGATGTGGATGATTACACTGTCCCTCAGGACAAGCGCCCGTACGTCATGCTGGTAATCGGGGTAAATGGCGTGGGAAAAACAACAACGATCGGCAAACTGGCTTATCAGCTGAAACAAAAGGGATACAAGATTGTGCTCGGTGCAGCCGATACCTACAGGGCAGCCGCGGTTGATCAGTTGAAAATATGGGCCGACCGGGTAGGTTGCGATTTCTATTCAAAAGGAATGAACGCCGACCCCGCTGCTGTGGCATTTGAAACAACCCGATTCGCAATGGAGAATAATTGCGACATCGCCATTATTGATACCGCCGGGCGATTGCATAACAAGAGTCACCTGATGCAGGAACTCGGAAAGATTCACCGCTCAATCGAGAAGAATCTCCCGGGTGCCCCGCATGATGTACTGCTGGTACTCGATGCAAGCACCGGACAAAACGCGCAGGAGCAGGCACGCCACTTCACCGAGGTAGCTCCCATCACTTGCCTGGCCCTCACAAAACTCGACGGAACAGCCAAAGGCGGGGTAGCTATCAGTATCAGCGACCAGTTCAGGATTCCTATTCGTTATATCGGAGTAGGTGAAAGTATAGACAAACTGCAGATTTTCAACAAACGAGCCTTCGTTGAGTCGCTTTTTGGCGACAAAAAACTGAATTGATCAGTATTCAGGCCACTTGTTCTGAAGTTTCATCACTTTTTCGATGATGTCGCGCACGCACCCGCGCCCCCCCGCGAACGGAGAAATGTAGTCGGCAACTGCCTTTACCTCAGGTACCCCATCGGCCGGACTGCAGGATAGTCCGACGCTGCGCAGAACGGGCAAATCGGGCAGATCATCGCCCATGTAGCATATCTGGAGCTGCTTTAAGTCCTGACGTTCCAGGAAAGAACGGAAGGCAATCGTTTTGTCTTTTACATTGGAGTAGTACTCTTCTATTCCCAGATCGGTGAGGCGTTTTTTGGTGCCCTCCGACCTCCCCCCTGTGATAATACAAATGGGATAGCCAGCCTGGATAGCCCATTTGATGGCCTGCCCGTCGCGAATATGCATGGACCTTAACAGTTCACCCTGTTCAGTGACAAGCACATCATTGTTGGTAAGTACACCGTCAATATCAAAAATGAAGGCCTTTACAGCCTTCATCTTATCGAAAACATGTACCAGTTCGATGTTGATCTGATCATCGGGCCGAAGTTCGGCAATCTTGTTCTGGGGTAACCCGAAAGGTGTTACTTGTTGTTGGCTCTCCATTCATAAACCCATTTAGCCTGAATCTGTTCCAGGTGACCTTCGCTGGACTCCTCTTTGGCACCCTCAAAGTTGGGTATTTCCAGTATCCATTGAAGCAGGTCGGTAAAGCGGATTCGGTAAATACGGCTTTCGTCGAAGTCGTCGCCGAAACGCTCGTAGAGTGCCATGGCAATATCCTCATGGTCGGCCCAGCTGATGGGCATATTGTCAAAATCACTGAAAGGCATAAGTCTGGTGTTTTTAGTGTTCGTGTCCGATGATCCTGCGCTGATCGGGAATCGTTACAGTAATGCTGGCATCCTCGTCGAGGATAATACACTGGCAAGCGAGGCGGCTTTCAAGACGCGGGTTAATGGCGCGGTCAATGAAGTCCTCTTCCTTGTCGGATATTTCCTCGAGGAAATGATCACCCTTCTCAACGTAAATGTGACAGGTAGAGCAGGCACATACACCTCCGCAGTTGTGGTTCAGATGTACATCGTAATCCTCTGTGATTTCCAGAACAGACATGTCCTGAAAATTGCCGGTAACCGTTTTCGGCGCAATATTGGTATCTTCAAATTCGAATCGTACAGTGGCCATAAGTTGGGCAAAGATAGGCTGCTGACAGCCATTTTTTTAACCACAAGAACAAAGCATTGTACGTATTGTTCAATTTAACCCTGAAAACGGGCCTTTTCTCAAAAAAAGAAGAACTTTAACACCCCTGGTGACAGAAATGTGGAAAAAAGTCCACATATTTGCCTGAACCTAAATCGTATGGAATTCGGAAACAACCCAATACCGCCACAGGAAAATTCAGAAAACAAGAACTGGAAGTTCAAGGAACTGAAGGTTTACTCGTCAACCGAATGGCTGGCAGATAACAAGAAAAAGTACCGTCAGGTATTCGACAGGCTCGAAACGAGCTATGTATATGCAGAACTCTCTTTCCAGAATAAATTGTTCGACCGTGAAGACTGGGAAATCAATGTCGAACTGAAATGCTTTGTCGTAAAAAAGCAGAAAAAGGAAGTTTGCTCGCTCCCTTTCAGACGGAAGGTGAGTAAATACGACCCAGTTGGTTACATACGCGAAGGATGGGGCAATAAACAGGAAGGCGTATTCTGGAAAAAAGGTGCCTACTACTGGGAGGCCTGGATAGAGGGTGAAAAAGTGGCTACCAGGTACTTCTATGTGGAAGATGCAGGAAGACCCATGCACCGCTCGGACAATCCGTATTGCCAGATTTCCTCCCTGCGACTCTATGAAGGTCCTTACGACGACATGCCGGAATTCGAGCGCAACTACCTGAAGACATTTCAGGGAGAGGAAACCCGCTATGTCTATGCCGAAGTTACCCTCAAAAATCTCCTGCTTAACAAACCGTGGCAGTGTGAATTGTACATCAAATACTACAACAATGCCCGCGAACTGAAGGGACAGGTGGTCAGGCTTCACAAGGTGGAAAAGGGCGATGAATGGATTAAAGTGACCGCCGGCTGGGGTAGCAATGTAAAGGCCTCCTGGAGAAATGATGTTTACACAGCCGAGGTGATTTTCATGGACCAGTTGCTCGCTGTAGCTACATTTGAAGTGGGCGACTTCATGGAAGAAGGCTCAAATCCGGTCTGGCTCCCTGAAAAGGGTCAGCAAATTCTGCTCGAGCCAGAACCTGAAGACGATCATACATTTGAAGAGGTACTCACCCGACTCGACGCCCTGATAGGACTTCAGGAAATCAAGACAAGGGTCAGAGAACATGCCCAGTACATTCAATTCCTGCAAATCAGAAAAGAAAAAGGCTTCTCCGAAAAAGACGGAATAAATGTACACTCCGTTTTTATAGGGAACCCGGGTACCGGCAAAACTACCGTGGCCAAAATGATGGGCCGGCTCTACAAAAAGATGGGCCTGCTCACCAAGGGACATGTTCACGAGGTGGACCGGACGGATCTGGTGGGCGAATATATCGGCCAGACGGCCCCCAAAGTAAAAGATGCCATCGAAATGGCACGCGGCGGTGTGCTCTTCATTGATGAAGCCTATGCGCTGGCCCGCTCGGCAGAAGACAGTAAAGACTTCGGACGGGAAGTAATCGAAATTCTGGTAAAAGAACTGTCCAACGGCCCGGGTGATCTCGCAGTCATAGTAGCAGGTTACCCGAAGGAAATGAAGACGTTCCTCGACTCCAATCCCGGACTGCGTAGTCGCTTCAAACTGACCTTCGAGTTCGCCGATTACCTGCCTCAGGAACTCTCACATATCGCCGAATTTGCCGCTCAGGAAAAAGAAGTTACACTTACTCCTGAATCAAAAATTCTTATAAATGAACTGATTACAGAGGCATTCCGAGCCCGCGACCGCGCCTTCGGAAATGCACGGTTCGTGTATGACCTGATTGAAAAAGCCAAGGTACAGATGGCCCTACGCGTGATGGCTCAACCCAATGTACGCAGTCTGGCTCCCGAAGGGCTCACTTCCATTCACAGAGAAGACGTGGAAAAAGTAGTGGTATCCCGTACCAAACCGCTTCCGCTTATTCCCGTTGATGAAAAACTGCTGGCCTCTGCACTGTACGAGCTCGACGGACTCATCGGCATGCACAACATCAAGCAGGATATCCGCGAACTGGTGAATCTCGTCAGGTTCTACAGGGAAAGCGGACGGGATGTACTTGGTCGCTTCTTCCTGCATACCGTTTTTGTAGGCAATCCGGGCACCGGAAAAACAACTGTCGCCCGAATTCTTACCAAGATATACAAATCGCTCGGCGTACTCGAGCGCGGCCACATGGTTGAAACCGACAGGCAGGGACTTGTTGCCGGTTTCGTGGGTCAAACCGCTATCAAAACAGCCGAGAGAATTGATGAATCTATCGGGGGCGTACTGTTTATTGACGAAGCGTATTCCCTGAGCTCTCCTGTGTCCCGCGGAAGTCACGGCGACTTTGGCGATGAAGCCATTCAGACACTGCTCAAACGAATGGAAGACCGCCGGGGCGAATTCTTTGTGTTCGTAGCAGGGTATCCTGAAAATATGGACAACTTCCTGAAGGCAAATCCGGGTCTCGCAAGCCGCTTCGACAAAGTACTCCGGTTCGAAGACTACTCGCCGGAAGAACTGCTGGAAATCGTACTCCAGATGTTCAGTCACGAAAAATACCGCGTCGAGGAAGATGCCCGCGAGCATCTGGGCAAATATGTGGCATTCCTGTACCAGTTCCGCGATAAATACTTCGGTAATGCGCGCACGGTTCGGCAAGTGGTGGTAGAGGCTATTAAAAACCAGAATCTGCGCCTTTCGGCAGCCAAAATCACGGACGAACAGATAGCTCAGACTATCACGCTCGATGACGTGGCCACATTTACCTTCGATAAAGACAAGCTCAACCTCTTTGCCAGAAGGGGAATCGGATTTTAATTTTCCGGTTTTGTAATAACTTTTTGAAAACAGTGTATTTTTCCGGCAAAAAAACGGAATGACCCTGCTTTCGAAACGTTGGCTTTGGATTTTGCTACTGACAACCTGCGGAATTGTCTGGCTGGCCACCATCAATATCAAGCCTGATCACGGACAGAAGAAACTGCCGGATGTAGTGGATTTCAACTGGCATGTCCGCCCCATTCTGAGCGATCGCTGCTTTGCATGCCACGGCCCCGACGAGAAAAAAAGGCAGGGGAACCTGCGCCTCGACACCCGGGAAGGAGCAATGGCACCCCTGGATACTGTCAATGGTGTGCCCCGATACGCTATTGTGCCCGGCAATCCGGGACAAAGCCTGTTACTCGGACGTATATTCTCGACGCATCCCGATTCCATGATGCCGCCCAAAGCTTCGCACCTCACCCTGTCTGAGTTCGAAAAGGCGCTGCTGGGCAAATGGATAGCTCAGGGTGCCCAATGGAAGGAGCACTGGGCATTCACAGCCCCTCAAAGACCGGAGGTGCCGGCCGTCAGTAAAAAAGGCTGGGATAAAAATCCGATTGACGCATTTGTACTCCTGAAAATGGAGGAAAACGGACTGGAACCGTCTGAAATAGCCGACAGGGAGCGTATCGCACGAAGGGTTAGTTTCGCTGTTACCGGACTGCCGCCATCACCCGAAACAACCCGGCGCTTTACAGAGGATCAGTCGCCTGACGCGTTAAATACGCTGGTGGACTCCCTCCTCGCATCCCCGGCCTACGGTGAAAGATGGGCTGGCAACTGGCTCGATCTGGCCAGATATTCCGACACACACGGCTACCAGGATGACCTGCCTCGTACCATGTGGCCTTGGCGCGACTGGGTCATAAAGGCACTCAACGAAAACATGCCCTATGACAAATTCACCACCTGGCAGCTCGCCGGCGATCTGCTGCCCGAACGAAACAAGGAAACACTGCTGGCAAGTGCATTTAACCGAAACCACAAAATTACTCAGGAAGGCGGAGTGGTTGATGAAGAATACCGCGTAGAATATGTAGCCGACCGTACCAACACACTTGGCAAGGCATTTCTCGGTCTGACGCTCGAATGCGCCAAATGTCACGACCACAAGTATGATCCCGTCTCGGCCCGCGACTACTACGGCGTTTTTGCCTTCTTCAATAATGTGAATGAAGACGGCTTCGTACCCAATCTGGCTACTCCAAAACCCTACATGATTATCTCACCCGCAGATCTGGAGAAGGAATTGCCTTTCCTGAATGGTAAAATGGGATTCAAAACTCCCAACGATACCATCCTGCAGATGATTATGAAAGACAGCGCGGGCATCCGCAAAACATACCGGCTTGTGCGGGGTCAGTATGACCAGCACGGAGAGGAAATAACACCCTCTCTCCCGCCGGCGGTACTGCCCTTTGATACAACGAAATATGCCAGGAACAGACTGGGCATGTCTCAGTGGCTGTTCGACCCGGCTAATCCCCTCACTGCGAGGGTCTTTGTGAACAGAATGTGGCAGGAAATTTTCGGCAAGGGAATTGTTCCCACCACCGAAAACTTTGGTGTTCAGGGCGCACTGCCCTCCCACCCCGAACTGCTCGACTGGCTGGCAGTCGAATTCAGGGAAAGCGGCTGGAATATGAAACACCTCCTCAAACTGATGGTAACATCCGCTACCTTCCGACAGTCAGCCGTGATTTCGGAAGAAAAACTGGCGGCCGATCCCGAAAACACCTGGCTGAGCCGCGGCCCAAGATACCGTATGCCCTACGAGTTTATCAGGGATAACCTGCTGGCATCCAGCGGATTACTGATTAATATGATTGGCGGTCCATCGGTGAAACCATGGCAACCCGCAGGTATCTGGGAGGGTATCTCGACAGAGAAAACAGCCAATGCATTCAGGGGAGAATACAGCTATATCCCCGATACATTGCCTGAAAAACAGTTCAGACGGAGTCTTTACACCTACCAGCGCCGCACAATTCCGCCTCCAACCCACCTGACTTTCGATGCACCCATGCGCGACAACTGCGAGGTTCGCCGTACGCGGTCAAACACCCCGCTTCAGGCGCTGGTCATGCTCAACGACAAACAGGTGCTGACTGCTGCACGCGCACTCGCTGCACGCCTCGCTGCACAACCAGCCGATGCCGGCACACGCCTGCGCGACGGATTCGCCAGAATACTCACCAGAACACCGTCGGGTTCCGAACTGAAACCACTTCTCCGCTACTATGAATCGGAACGCGAAAGACTCGCCAATGATCCCGGAGCAGTAAAATCGCTGCTCGGACAGGATGGAAACGCCGATCAGGCCGCCCTTGTGCTGGCTATCACGCTTATCTACAATCTGGACGAAGCCGTCAATATATAATATGGAAGAACTGAATCATTACCTCAACATGAACCGCCGGGCGTTTCTGCACCGCTCGGCGCTGGGTATTGGCGGAATGGCGCTGGGATCATTGCTGGGAAATGCCTGCAACCCATCCGACGCCGGTACAGAGGCCCTGCTAGCCAATCTGCCGCACTTCGCACCAAAAGCCAAAAGGGTCATTTACCTGTTCCAGAGTGGAGCACCATCGCAACTTGAACTGTTCGACTGGAAACCCAAACTGCGCGAAATGCAGGGACAGGAACTCCCCGCCAGTGTGCGGATGGGCCAAAGACTGACCGGAATGACGGCCAATCAGGCCCGATTTCCGCTTGCCGGGGCACGGGTTGACTTCAACCAGCACGGACAAAGCGGCAGCTGGTTCAGCGAACTGCTCCCCTATACTGCCTCTATAGCCGATGATCTGTGTGTAATCAAAACAATGCACACAGAAGCTATCAACCACGACCCGGCTGTAACTTTCTTCCAGACTGGCCACCAGCAACCCGGCCGACCAGCTATCGGATCATGGCTGAGCTATGGCCTGGGTAGTGAAAATGCCAACCTGCCCGCTTTTGTAGTGCTCCTCTCCCGCGGCAAGGGAAACATACAGCCGCTGGCATCCAGGGTATGGGGAAGTGCCTTCCTTCCAAGTCAGCACCAGGGCGTACAATTCAGGGGCGGTGAAGACCCCGTTCTCTACCTGAGCGACCCGGAGGGCCTCGACAGCCTCAGCAGAAGAAAAATGCTGGATGCCCTGGCTAAAATGAACCAGCAACAGCTCGAGGAATTCGGCGATCCGGAAATCAGTGCCCGTATCAGTCAGTACGAAATGGCATACCGGATGCAAACCTCCGTGCCCGACCTCACCGACCTGAGCGATGAACCCGACAGCACATTCCGACTTTATGGTTCCGATGCCATGGTGCCAGGTACTTATGCAGCCAACTGCCTCCTCGCACGGAGAATGTGCGAACGGGGTGTGCGGTTCGTTCAGCTGTACCACATGGGCTGGGATGCGCACTTCGACGTCACCGGAATGACCGGACGCCTCGCCAAAGATGTGGACCAGGCCTCGGCAGCACTCGTAACCGACCTCAAACAAAGAGGCTTGCTGGAAGACACCCTTGTTATCTGGGGTGGCGAATTCGGAAGAACAAATTACAGTCAGGGCCTCATGGACGAAAACTACGGTCGTGACCACCACCCGCGCTGTTTCACCATCTGGATGGCGGGCGCAGGAGTGAAAGCCGGTATCACTTACGGAGAAACCGACGAATTCGGCTATAATATTGCCAAAGATCCCGTGCACGTCCACGACTTCCAGGCTACTCTCATGCACCTGTTCGGCGTAGACCACGAACGGTTTGTTTTCCCTTACCAGGGCCGGCGCTTCAGGCTGACAGATATCAGCGGGAAGGTAATTCCAGGCCTATTAAGCTGATTTTATGGACAGAAGAACTTTTCTGGCGAGCAGCCTCATCACTACTGCCGGTATGGCCGCAGGTTTGCCCGGCGACCCAATTATTGGTCACGGAAACTTTAAATACCGCATAAACACCAACTGGTGCAGCGGCAATCCGCAGCAGTACCCCGTCAAGAACTGCCACGAAATGGTCATTGATCACACCGGAAAGATCTACATGACCACTGATGATACGCGAAACAACATCGTCATTTTCAATAAAGACGGTAAAATCCTGAGCGCATGGGGGCACGAGTACCCGGGCGCGCACGGACTAACCCTCCACGACGAGAATGGTGAGGAGTTTCTGTATATCGCCGATTACGAACGACATCAGGTAATCAAAACCAGGCTCGACGGAACCGTGGTAAAGGTGTTCGAATGGCCTGCAGATGCCGGGGTATATGGCTCCCAGACCGAATTCAAGCCTACCGAAACCGCTATTGCGCCCAATGGCGATGTTGTGGTTGCAGATGGGTATGGAAAAAACTATATTATCCAGTACGGCCAGGATGGCAGTGTCAAAAAGGTTTTTGGCGGACCCGAGCACCTAAAAAATGCGCACGGAATTGCGCTCGACAGGCGAAACAAGGCAAATCCCCAGTGGCTTGTAACTTCCAGAGCCGATAACAAACTCAAAATTTTTGATATGAACGGCGGTGTAACGGGCTCCGTAGATCTTCCCGGCGCCTATATATGCCGACCCGTAGTACATGGAAGCGAAGTATATTTCGCTGTGCTCATCAGCAAACTTCCGTGGGACAGTCAGTCAGGTTTTGTCCTGATTCTGAATGAAAACAATCGTCCCGTTTCTGCTCCGGGCGGCAGCAGTCCTATATTCAGGGCCGACGGAACTCTGGAGCCACTGTACCAGACTGTACAGGTTTTCAAGCATCCCCACGATGTGCTGGTTGACAGAGACGGCAATATTTACGTAACACAGTGGAACAGTGGCAGTGTTTACCCCTACAGACTGGAGCGCGTTTGATTATGAATAATCTTCTGAAACTGGCGCTGTTACTGTTGCCGGGCACCGCTGTATCCCAGTCATTTCGTTTGTCACCACCACAGATATACGTTGAAAGCAGGTTTTTCGCAGACTCAACAACGGTCGGTTTCGGTTTCGAAATGGAAGGCTCCAGCGTTTTTTACAAGCAGGACGGTAAAAATGGATCAAACGGTTTCCAGCACTACACCGGTCCGTTAACCATAAAACACGCAGCCGATCTGAAGGCATACGCCATTCACCCGGATTTCTGGTCGAGTGAAATGGCGGAGCTGCATCTGATTAAGGCAGGTCACAAGCTGAATGGCGGTACTGTGACGCCTTCGCCTGACAAACAGTATCCGGGCACCGGCGCCCGAACGCTCTATGACCTGAAGTCGGGCAGCAACGACCTGCGCGACGGGAAATGGATTGCTTTCCAGGGAGACACCATTGTATTCGATGCTGAACTGACTGGCAAACCGAAACTGAGGCGTATCATGATCAGTTCGATGGCAAACTACGGCTCATGGGTGCTGCCACCCCGTGAAATATCTGTTCAGATAAAAAATACCCGGGGCCAGTGGCGCAACCGGGCGCACTGGACGGCCTCCGCCGCTGAACTGGCGGATATGCAGCGCCTGTCGGGCTTCTGGATGAAAGCGCTTAAAATAGCGGCGCTTCGTTCAGATACAGTCAGAATAAGGATTATTCCATTTGGCAAGTTGCCTGAAGGGCATCCGGGCGCAGGCAACCCGGCATGGCTCTTCCTCGATGAAATCCTGTTTCAGTAGCTTTTTCAACCAAATAATCTCGACACTGTGAATCCAGGCACTATCACTGCACACCTCCACCCGCTGCTTGTACACCTGCCCATCGGCATTCTGCTGGCAGCCTTCGCCCTCGAATGTATGGTCTGGTGGAAAGGACGCGACGAACTTCGACCCGCCATTCAGCTTTCGGTTATACTGGGGGCATTCTCGGCAGCACTGAGCGCATTCAGCGGCTGGTTGCTGTTCAGGGAAGGTGGTTACGATGAATCGGTGGCCACACCACACCAGTACTGGGGCTTTTTCACTGCCGGTATTTTTATACTGCTCGCATGGTTGAAGGAAGACAAATGGCGACGCCCGGCGTTTATTGCCGGCGTGGCGGGGCTGGTTGTCACTGGTCACTATGGCGGCACGCTTACGCACGGTGCAGGTTACCTGTTCGGAAGTAACGAAACAGGCGAACAGATCGCCAGTGTCGGTGCTGCACCTGTTCAGCGCGAGTTGAGCCCGGACACAAAAGTATATGAAGGACTGGTGATGCCGGTTCTTCGCTCTAAATGTGTTTCATGTCACAAACCCGAAAAAAAGAAAGGCGGACTGATTCTTTCTACCCCAGAAGGATTGATGGCCGGCGGTGAAAGCGGACCAGCCGTTTTGCCCGGCGATCCGGAGAGGAGTGAGCTGCTCAAACGTATTCATCTGCCGGGCGATCACGACGATCACATGCCTCCCAAAGGGCGGCCTCAGCTCACCCAGGTTGAAACACAGCTGATCGAGTGGTGGATTACAGGCGGTGCTGATTTGAAAGCAACTCTGGCTGAGAAACCGCTTCCCGACAACCTGAAGGCTGCTTTTAGCCCCCGGACACAACAGGAGGTGCGGGCCAATCCTGTATTTGACAAAAAAGTGAGTCCGGCCGCCGAAAGCGCCATCCGGAAACTGCGCGCACTCCGGCTGAGCGTGAACAGTTTCGGAGAGGGACAGCCCTGGCTTGTGGTTTCATTTGCCGGTATCAAAGAAACCGATCAGGAGCGCCTGAGTGCGCTCGGCGGAGTGAAAGAGCAACTGGTGGATCTTGATCTTTCTCATACGGGTGTACAGGATCAGATATTGCGCGGACTGGAGTTCCCGAATCTGGTCAGACTGAATCTGTCGCATACGAATACAGGAGCTGACATCGCAACCATGATCAGCCACTCACCATTTCTGGAGGTACTCAATATCACCAATACAAAGGCCGATCCGTCAATTGAACGTGTATTTGGCAGTCTGCCTCAGCTCAGGAAAGTTTATATGTGGGCAACCGGCATCCCGGCTGAAACAGTGGATCAATGGAAGCAGAAGTATCCGGGTATATCCTTTGAGACGGGTGTGGCCATGAACAACGCGGAACAAATGGAGCTGAAAATACCTGAGCTTAAATTTGGCAAATCATTTTTTGACGATACAGCCCATATCGAGCTGGAATTCCCGTTCAAGGGAGTGGATATACATTACACCCTGGAGGAGGCCGATACCCCGTCGCTGCAGTCGCCGAAATACACCGGAACAATTATTATTGACAAAACCACGCACGTGCGCGCATTCGCAGCGCGCGAGGGCTGGAAAAACTCACCTGTTGTGGACGCTGTGCTGGTTAAGAAAAAATATACACTGACAGGCTCATCCATCCAGTCGCCGCCATCGCCCAAGTATCCGGCGAAAGGGAGTACTTCCCTCATAGACGGCAAAATTTCCGATGTACAGAGTGCCGATACCTGGCTTGGATATGAGGGGGAACACCTCACAGCCACCCTCGATCTTGGTGCCGTAAAAAGCGTGGAAAAGGTATTTGTCCACTGCCTGGAAAACAATCCGTCCTGGATATTCAAACCTGCGGGAATACAGGTATACACTTCTGCCGACGGCAAACAGTTTGTCGCGCAGGGGTCACAGAAATATGCACCAAATACCGGTATGGGCGAACAAAAAGTGCACTTGCTTGGTTTTAATCTGCCAGCAATCGTAAATGCCCGGTATGTGAAGGTAAAAGTGGAAAGCCTGCTGAAAAATCCGTCATGGCACCCGGGCAAGGGCGAAAAATGCTGGATTTTTGTTGACGAAATGATGGTGGAATGAGCTTTTCGCTCTGTGTGATCCTCCTGACAAACCGCTTGCCTTGACAAATGAAAATTGTAGTTGCGATCAGTGGATCATCCGGAGCTGTGTATGCCAAACTCCTGCTCGACAAATTGTCGGCACTCGGCACGCAAACCGAAGCAGTAGGTGTGGTCATGTCCGACAACGCCCGTATTAACTGGGAACTGGAAGTGGGACCTTTCAACCAGGAAGCCTATCCTTTTACGTTTTACAGCAACAAGGATTTTTATGCGCCATTTGCTTCCGGCTCGGCCCGATACGGTGTCATGCTGGTATGCCCCTGCTCGATGGGCATGTTGGGACGGATTGCCACGGGTGTCAGCAACGACCTTATTACACGCGCGGCAGACGTCATACTGAAAGAAAGGCGCAAACTGATACTGGTAACGAGAGATACGCCGTTCAGTCTGATACATATAAACAATATGAAAACAGTCACCGAAGCCGGCGGGATAATTGCACCGGCCTGTCCGTCGTTTTACTCGAAACCCGCCACTATTGAAGAGGTTGCTGCCACAGTTGTGGACAGGGTGCTTGATCTGGCCGGATTTGATTTGAGTACCTATCGCTGGGGCGAGTAAAATTTCGGAGAACGCCTTATCTTGGCGTCATGAACTTTCTGCTGGCATTTTTGAGAGCATTCAGGATTCCCAATCTCGTGATGGTTTGGGTAACCATGTACCTCCCGTACTGGTACATTCTGAGGCCTGCCATCCTGAAAGGAGGAGGCATTCCGCTACTCACCGAGCCGGTATTCAACCTGATAGCTGCTGCAACGGTGATCACTACACTGGCGGGCTATGTGCTGAACGACTGGTTCGACCGGGGAATTGACCTGATTAACAAACCAGGGCGTGTATTCTGGGGAAAGTATCTGTCGCCGGGAATAGCCCTATTGTTTTATGCGGCACTGGTAACCTGTGTCCACATTATAGCCGTGTTTACAGATCAGGCACTGAATCCGGGTAATCACTGGCCACTCTGGCTATTTCCGGGTGTTTCTTTTTTGCTGTTTTTGTACGCCTGGAAACTGAAGTGTACGCCTGTTGCCGGCAATCTGCTGGTATCATTTCTGTGTGCACTGGTACCTGTGATCACCCTGTTACCCGAGGGCAGAGCACGACAGATAACCGGTTTTAATGCCCCGGAATTAATGGAATCGGCCGAGTCGCTGGTGTGGATCTACGGATTTTTCGCCTTTATATTCAATTATCTGCGGGAGCAGGTGAAAGATCTGGAGGATTTTTCGGGCGATGCGGCCTGTGGTTGCAATACACTGGCCGTCATTAAAGGCAGAACATTCGCCAAAAAGCCCGCCGTGATAACAGGGGTACTTGTGACTGCCCTGACGGGTGTTCTGATAAAATACTGGGCTGAAACAGCCGCTCCGAACTGGCAGATACAGGCCGGAGCAGCCACCTTACTGCTTCCGGCCGCCGTTGTGACGGTTTTACTTGCGTTCGCACGCACATCCGCGCACTACGCGTATGCGAGTGCACTCATAAAAATCATTATGTTTTCAGGCACCATATTGCTGATCCGGTACTGAGCATCAGTCATCCCAGTCATAAACATCCTTGAACGTGTCCAGCTCCCGCCGATCTTTTTTGGTAGGTCGGCCGCTGCCTTTTTCCCGCTTCTCATTAGCTGTTGTGCCATTCTGGAACCACGCCCTGTACTTGTTTTTCTCCTCCACAGGGGTGATATCCTCATAGCAGGTAACAGCAACAGGAGCCCCTACCCTCTTTTCAATGAGAACGAGCACCCTGAATTCAAAACTGAACCCCTCCTTTTTGACCGTAACGACATCGCCTTCGGCAACAAGATGGGAAGGTTTGACCGGCGTATCGCCGATTCTCACCTTCCCGCCCTTGCACGCGTCGGTAGCAACTGTCCGGCTCTTGAAAATTCTCACACTCCAGAGCCATTTATCCACCCGAACCTTGCTCATTTTTTCTCCCAGATATTACTGTCTCTGTTTACATCAGCCATCCGGCCAGACGGATCAATTTCAATTCTGGCAATTTTTTTCATTTTGGAAGGAATTTCAAACACATACTCCGGATCCACCCAGCGATGGTCGGGCAGCAGCGTGCGCTCCAGCGTACCTTCTTTCGGCTTTTCGCCGCGCATACTTTCCAGCGGAGCGTAGAACATTTCCTGGTCACCATTATTATATGTCACCAGAATATCCAGAGGCATTCCCATCCTGCCGGCGCGCTCAATCACCACGCGGGTGCTCTTCCCTTCGCCGGTTTCTACTGATTTGATGCCATAGTCAACTGTATTCAGGGTATTTACCCAGTCCTCTTTGTACCAGTCGAGCTCCAGTCCGCTCTCCTTTTCGAACACCCGGATACAATCGTTTACATTCGGATGTTTGAACTTCCACGTGTTGAAATAAGACAGCAGACCGCGATCGAAGGCCGGCTTGCCGATGACATACTCCAGCTGGTGCAGGAATACGGCTCCCTTCACATAAGATGCGATTGAATAGGCAAAATTGGTATTGAAATGATCTGCGTGCGTAGTCAGTGGCTCTTCCTTGCCGCTGGCCGCCAGACGGAAATAAGTGGCATAATTACCTTCAAACGGATAGGGATCAGGCTCTCTGCCTGGCAGAAGGCCCTCTCTGGCGAGTTCATTTTCGACAATCGTTTCTGCGTACGAAGTGAAGCCTTCATCCATCCAGGCATAAAGACTTTCGTTGGTGCCCAGTATCATCTGATACCAGGAGTGCAGTTGTTCGTGAATAGCAACCCCTGCGAGCGAATTGAGCGGCCGGTCGCCGGTAATCAGCGTAGCGAGCGGGTATTCCATACCACCGTCGCCCCCTTGAATGAAAGCATATTCATTGTATGGATATTTGCCGAAATGCTCGTTCATAATAGTGCGTGCCCTGTTCATAACAGCGGGAAGCTGGCCCCACGCCTCGTCGTACCCCTTGCCCTTCTGCCAGAAAAAGCGCATGATACTTCCGTCGTCGGCCTTGAGTACCGACTGGGTATAATCGGGGTCGGCAGCCCACGCAAAATCGTGTACATTGGGAGTCTTGAAATGCCAGGTCAGTTTTTCACCTGCAGGCCGGTTAACGGTCATACCGGGTGTTTCATACCCATATCCGATTTGCCCGGGATTTTGCAGATAACCACCGGCAGCTACCACGTAATTTCGGTCTATGGCGATTTTCACATCAAAATCGCCCCATACACCGTAAAACTCGCGGGCGACATACGGATTGGCGTGCCAACCCTGATAGTCGTATTCACAGAGTTTGGGGTACCACTGAGTCATGGAGAGTTCGATGCCCTCCTTGCTGTCGCGACCGCTCCTTCTGATTTGCAGCGGTACCTGAGCATCCCATTCCATCTCGAAAGTGACCGTTGAGCCGGCAGCAATCGGAGATCCCGATAGATCCACTTCGAGAATAGTTTCATTTTCAAGGTACGGAACCGGTTTTCCGTTGATTTTCAGCGATGAAACCCGGATCCATCCGGTTTCGTCTGGCTTAAGCTTGGAAATACGGCTTCCCACCCTCGGATCGGCATCAGCGATTGTTCTGGAGCGAACATCCATCATACTGCCGGGTTTAAAGGCATTGAAGTACAGATGGAAGAAAGCCTTGTCGAGTACATCCGGACTATTGTTGGTGTAGTCGAGTTTCATAGAGCCGCGGTACTGATTCTTTGCAGCATCCACGTCAATATTCATCTGATAATTGGCGCGCTGCTGCCAGCGGTCGGGCTGAGCCAAAAGAACAGCCGGGAATGCGGAGAGCAGCAGAAACAACAAGCTGGTAAATCTCATAAGTATGTCAGTTTGCTTCAGAAATGTGCGAAAAGAGTGCAATAATACGCCAACAATAAGCATTGTTAACTGTTTTTTGGAAAAACGGCGCAAAGGGACACCTGTTCGCCCTATCTTTGCCCTGAAATCGGAAAATAACGTACGATGAAACTTCGACTTGCCCTCTCTCTTGTAGCCATTGCCGTCCTGACCAGACTGACACTCAACCTGCTGCCCAGCCCGCCATACAATTTCTCGCCGATTGCTGCGATCGGATTGTTTGGCGCGGCCGCCTTCAACCGGAAATTTCTGGCACTGGGTGTTCCGTTCATTGCTCTTTTTCTGAGCGATCTGTTTCTGAACAATGTTATTTACCGCGAATACTACACAGGTTTCACCTTTTTCACTTCCGGATGGATTTACGCAGCCTTTGGCTTGGTAGTTCTGCTCGGACTGACTTTCGTCAGGAACAACATGAAACCGGGAAGTATAGCCCTGGCCAGCCTGGGCGGTTCACTGACATTCTTTCTGGTGACCAATTTCTCCGTTTGGTACGGAAGTACATTTTATCCCCAGAATATGGCCGGTTTACTCGCTTGCTACACTGCCGGCCTGCCTTTTCTGGGTAATACAGTTCTGGGCGACCTGTTTTTCAACGGAGTTCTGTTTGGCACCTGGTTTTGGGTGCTGAACCGAAAGTATGCCGCCCAAAAAGCCTGAACAGATGCAATCAAGAGATTTGTCGCCCAAAAAAGTGTCAGAGAGCCGCACGGTCATGACAGAAATGATCATGCCCAACGATACCAACCCGATGAATAATCTGATGGGTGGCTATCTGATGCGCTGGATGGACATCGCGTGCGCGATATGCGCGGGCAGGCACTGTGAGGCTCATGTAGTTACCGCTGCCGTTGACCACATATCTTTTCAGAATCCGATCAGACTGGGCGATGTAATTACCCTCGAGGCCCGGGTAACACGAGCCTTCAATACATCGGTGGAAATATTCGTGGAGGTGTTTGCCAACGACCTGAAGGGACAGAACGCACGGCGCTGCAATCATGCCTACTTCACGTTTGTGGCTGTGGACGAGGACAAAAGAACTCCCATTCGCGTAGCTCCTGTTGCTCCGCTTTCCTCCGAAGAGCAGCATCTTTTTGAAAGCGCTGCCCGTCGCCGCGAACTTCGCCTCATACTTTCCGGGAGAATCAAACCCAAAGAGGCTACCGAAGTCCGGAAATTTTTTGCAGAACTGGACGACTGATATTCGTCATCGCCCGGGAAATTCGAGTCAATCCCCCGTTTTTAAATCGTCGAAGTGACCGTTTTGTCAGAAAAACACTTCACAAAATTGCCGGATAGCCGGCAATAGCAACCGTTTTATAAGTCATAACCGCCTGTCAATAGTTACAGTTTGTGAGACCAAAACATATA
>JBEGNB010000338.1:0-3694 GCA_041182785.1 Bacteroidota bacterium | reverse complement strand
CATGGGAACCGTACGTCAGGTTGTGCGGTACGCCTGAAACGGCTCTGTAACCACCCTCGCTGATGTGTGAATTCTGCAGAACATTCAGAAAATTGGCCCTGACAGCATCGTTATAGGCTTTTTTGCCGTACGTCCACTCGGTAAACAGGTGCTCTGAGTAGGAGGCCCAGCCTTCGTTCAGCCACATGTCTTCCGCTGTAGAGCAGGTAGCCAGATCGCCCCACCAGTGGTGACTGAGTTCGTGGGCCCACAGGGTTTCATACGACAGGCTGCCATTGATGAAGGTGCGGCCAATGGCAACGTTGGTGGCGTGTTCCATGGCACCCGAGTTGAACGGTACAAGCGAATATCCGATTTTCTGCCACAGGTAGGGTCCGTACCAGTGCTCGTATGCCTGTATGGCCTCGGGAAGGTGCACAAAGGTATTTCTTACTTTCGTGGTATCAACCGCCGCTGCGGCAATCTCGACGGGTATCGTGCCGTTCACGCCCGCGTAGGCGCGCCTGAAAGTGGTGTACGGACCGATGGCGACACAGGCCAGATAAGAAGGTATCGTCTCGGTGAGCGACCATATCCGCCGCAATTTTCCTCCCGGGGTGGTCTCTTCCGACTGTAACAGGCCATTGCAATAGGACGGCTGATCGGGATTGGACACTACATCAAATGTATAGGTACTCCGCTCCTCAAACAGATCGAAACAGGGGAACCAGGCTCGTCCGAAAGTGTGCGGATCAGCGTCAAAGCCGACTCCGAGATTGAATGCGTAACTGCCCGAGAAGTAGAAGCCTCCCCAACCCGACGCGTCTTTCTGCGGTTGTCCGTGGTAGTAAATGGAAACCTGACGAGTGTCGCCGGTACCCAAAGCAGCTGGCAGACTCATATATACCTGTTCGCCGGACTGCGAGAACGCAACCGGTGCCTGCTCGTAAATGACCGAGTCCACGGTGAGTGCCAGCAAATCAAAACGGAGCTGGTCAAGGCCCGCAGTTTTGGCGGTGAATGTCCAGGTACACGAGCCGGAGATGGTCTGTGTAGCGGCGGCAGTCATATCCAGCGAAATACGCGCATGGGTCAGATCCACCGAGTCGGCACGCCCGTCGGAGGAAGGTGGTAGTGCGCCGGGTGTCAGCCTGTGCGAACACCATTCGCCCGTTGAGATGATTTTTTGAGCTGAAACGAACCCGGAGCAGGTGGAAAGGAGGAGGAAGAGAAGTGTACGCATGTCAGAAACGAGAAATAGGAAGTGGTCAATAACAAAGGTAGCTCTTTTCTCTTCAACGCCTGACAGCAGTTGCGCCATCATTATAACCTTTGTGTTTTTTTCGTGTTTTAAATACCTGCATTCCGTTACTTTGTCCCGTAATTTCAACGTGCATGAAAATAACCCTCGCGCAACTCGACTACCACATCGGAAATATTCAGGGGAATCTGGAAAAGATGCTTGGCGCCATCGAAACGGCCCGTGACCGGGGCGCAGACCTGATCTGTTTCTCCGAACTGGCCGTTTGCGGATATCCGCCCCGCGATTTTCTGGAGTTCTCCGATTTTATTCGCCTCTGTGAGGAGAGTGTTGAAGCGCTCCGGCAGGCCAGTCACGGTATTGGTGTCGTGGTGGGCGCTCCCACCAGAAACCCGGTCGTGGCCGGCAAGGACCTGTACAACTCCGCAATTTTCCTCTATAACGGCGAACAGATCGGTATTCAACACAAGGCGCTGCTGCCTACTTACGATATCTTTGACGAATACCGCTATTTCGAGCCGGCAACCGAGTTCGGCGTGGTTCATTTCAAAGGGAAAAAAATTGCCCTCACCGTCTGCGAGGACATCTGGAATGTAGGTAACGAAAATCCGCTCTACACGGTCTGTCCGCTCGATGAAATGGCCGGACAGCAACCTGATTTTATCCTGAATCTGTCTGCTTCTCCCTTCAGTTTCTCGCACGCACACGAGCGCATACACATCGCGCAGGTGAACGTCAGAAGGTATAATATCCCCATGTTCTATGTGAACTGTGTGGGCGCCCAGACGGATATTGTTTTCGATGGGGGCAGTCTGGTGCTCTCTGCCGACGGATCTGTGTTTGACGAAATGCCTTATTTCGAAGAATGTCTGAAAGTCTATCAGCTGGAGGAAGTCGAAAGGGGAGGGATGCATCAGGTCAGAGCCAAGGACAAGATAGCTCTTGTTCACGACGCACTCATCACTGGTATCCGGGGCTACTTCAAGAAACTGGGCTTTTCGAAGGCCATTATGGGACTTTCGGGCGGTATTGACTCCGCCGTAGTAACGGCGCTCGCAGTGGAAGCGCTCGGCAGTGAAAATGTCAGGGTACTCCTGCTGCCCAGTCAGTTCAGCACGGGCCACTCGGTGGACGACGCCCGGACGCTGGCGGAAAAGCTGGGTATCCGGTACGATATTATTCCCATTAAGCCCATGTTCGACGCGTTTGAAAATACGCTGGCGCCCCTCTTTGAAGGCCTGCCCTTCAACGTGGCGGAGGAAAATATTCAGGCGCGCGTACGCGGGGTGCTTCTTATGGCTATGAGCAACAAATTTGGCCATATCCTGCTCAATACCACCAACAAGAGCGAGATGGCCGTGGGTTATGGCACGCTCTATGGTGATATGTGCGGCGGACTCTCTGTGCTCGGCGATGTGTATAAAACGGAGGTGTATGAACTGGCGAATTATATCAACCGGAATACAGAGATTATCCCGCAAAACTCAATCATAAAACCGCCCAGTGCCGAGTTGAGACCCGGCCAGAAGGATACGGACAGTCTGCCGCCCTACGAAGTGCTTGATCCGCTCCTGTACCAGTATATCGAGTGCCGGAAGGGTCCTGCCGAACTGATTGAAGCGGGATTTGATGAAGCACTCGTGCGCCGTGTACTGCGCATGGTGAACATCAACGAGTTCAAACGGGAACAGGCAGCCCCCGTCCTGCGCGTGAGCAGCAAGGCTTTCGGTATGGGCCGGCGCCTGCCAATTGTAGGAAAGTACTTGTCCTGACACATAACCACACCACACAGATAATACCAATGCCCGACACCAGAATTAACCTCGAATCGGAAAAAAATGCCGACGCACTGCGCGTGGCTGTCTCCGGAATGAATCGCCGCCTGGAAAAGATTATCCAGGGCGGCGGCCCCAAACGCATGGAGAAACTGCACGCGGAGGGTAAAATGACCGCCCGCGAACGCATTGATTATCTCCTCGACCCAGGTTCACCGCGGGTCGAAGTGGGTGCCTTTGCCGGCCACGGTATGTATGAAGAACACGGTGGCTGTCCGGCCGGCGGGGTAGTAGTCGTAATCGGCTATATCAGTAACCGGCAGTGTATCGTGGTAGCCAACGATGCCACAGTGAAAGCCGGCGCCTGGTTCCCAATCACCGGCAAGAAAAATCTGCGCGCACAGGAAATCGCCATGGAAAACCGGATCCCGATCGTCTATCTCGTGGACTCCGCCGGTGTGTACCTGCCCATGCAGGACGAAATTTTTCCCGACAAGGAGCATTTCGGACGTATTTTCCGGAATAATGCACGACTTTCATCCGCAGGCATACCGCAAATTGCCGCTATCATGGGTGCCTGTGTGGCCGGAGGAGCATACCTGCCAATTATGTCTGACGAGGCGCTGATTGTTGAAAAAACAGGCTCGGTCTTTCTGGCCGGTCCTTATCTGGTGAAAGC
>JBEGNB010000337.1:0-4912 GCA_041182785.1 Bacteroidota bacterium | reverse complement strand
TAGTTCTGCAAAGGCTTACATTAGCGCAAAAATACGGTATGCCAACTTTCTCATGCCTTCATTTCGACGAATTAAGCACCAGGCAGCTTTATGAAATACTGGCTCTCCGGCAGGAGGTGTTTGCCGTAGAGCAAAATTGTCCGTACCAGGATTGTGACAACAGGGATCTGGATGCCTGGCATCTGATGGGCCGCGATGAAACCAACCGGCTGATATGTTACACGAGGCTGCTCCCCGAGGGTGTTTCCTATGAGGGATACACCTCCATCGGCCGGGTGGTTTCTTCACCCTCTGTACGGGGAACCGGCGCCGGAAAACAACTGATGGAAGAAAGCATTAAAAAATGTGTGGAATTATTTGGCAATCAACCCATTAAAATCGGCGCCCAGACCTACCTGCTGAAGTTTTACGGCTCGTTCGGATTCCGTTCAACAGGCGAGGAGTATCTGGAAGACGGCATCCCCCATACCAAGATGATACTCGAAGACCCCGGTACACGCACCCAGGACTGATATGGTACTTCTACTGAGCATTTCGCTCCTCCTGCTGCTTATTCTGACCATCCGGCTGAGTGCATTCGTCGCCCTGATCATCACGGCGCTGTTCGCCGGACTGGCCGGGGGAATGGAGCCCATGGAGCTCTTGAAATCGGTGCAGACGGGACTGGGAAATACGCTGGGCGGACTGGCACTTGTGCTGGCCCTGGGTATCATTCTGGGCAGTATGTTATCGGAAACCGGTGCTGTTCGGGTCATTTCATCGAGATTACTGGGAATTCTCGGGCAAAAAAACGCAGGCATAGCGCTGATGCTCACTGGATTTGTGGTCGGACTGGCCCTCTTTTACAATGCAGGATTTGTGGTGCTGGCACCCCTGGTTTTTTCTGTTGCAGCGCAGACGGGGTTACCCCTTACACCGCTGGCTATTTCCATGGCAGCACCCCTGTCGGTAACCCACGGATTTTTGCCGCCTCACCCCGGCGCCACCGCCGTAGCCAACGCACTGGGCGCCGATCCGGGGAAAACCCTGCTTTGGGGACTGGCAGCCGGCATACCTGTGCTGGCTTTAACGGCAGTGATTATGCCGCGTTTGTTGCGCAATGTGAAGGCCTGTCCGCCGGAATCTTTCACCCGGGCAGCTGAAACCACAGATGACCGCCTGGCGGTACCCGGTTTCACTAAAAGCCTGATTATTGCCCTGTTGCCTGTTATATTGATGGCTGTTTCCAGTATAGCCACCTTTGTAATGCAACCCGACGATCCTGCACTGGCGTGGATCAGGTTCGCCGGGGATCCGGGCAACTCACTGCTGGCGGCTGTCCTGTGCGCGCTGCTGTTCCTGGGCAGCAACAGACTGCAAAACAGCCCCGACCGGCTTTCAACGTCCATATTGTTTGAGAAAAGCGGCGTCGCACTGGGAGCTGCCGCCTCGCTGCTGCTCGTCACCGCCGCAGGTGGTGCCTTCAAACAGGTACTCACAGACAGCGGTGCCGGAAAAACCGTGGCTGACCTGTTTACCGGCGTAAATGCACCTCCTCTCCTGCTGGGCTGGGGCATTGCTACCACCCTGCGTATCGCTATCGGTTCTGCCACCATCGCCGGAATGACAGCTGCAGGAATTGCACTGCCCGTCATGCAGTCAACAGGAGCCTCACCCGAACTGATGACTCTGGCTATAGGCGCAGGCAGTCTGATGTGCTCACACCTGAACGACACGGGGTTCTGGATGTTCAGGGAATGGTTCGGATTAAGCCTGAAAGACACATTCAGAAGCTGGACGCTAATGGAAACCCTGGTAGGAACACTCGGAATAATTGCAGTACTTGTCCTCGACTTGTTAATATGACGATCTGATATTTCCAACTCTGACAGTATTGAATAGCTTTGCACTTGTAAAGAACACCTGACTCCCCGGTGTGAGTAAACACCTGCGTCCTGACCATGATAATACTCGACGGAAAACTCCTGTCCGAAAACATCAAATCCGAACTTGCCGCAGAAGTGGACATCATCAGGTCCCGCGGCGGAAAAATCCCTCATCTGGCTGCTGTGCTGGTAGGTGAAAATCCTGCCAGTCAGGTTTACGTACAGAGCAAGATCCGCTCCTGCGAACAGGCTGGCTTCAAAAGTACCCTGATACAGAAAAGCGCCGACACCACCGAAGCCGAGCTGCTGGAAATCGTGAGACAACTGAATGAAGACCCCGATGTGGACGGCTTCATTGTACAGCTTCCGCTGCCAAAACACATCAACGAGGAGCGTATCACGCTCGCTATTGACCACCGGAAGGATGTGGATGGCTTCCATCCGATCAATTTCGGCAGAATGGCGCAGGGACTACCTGCGTTTCTCCCGGCTACTCCTTTTGGAATCATGGAAATTCTGCGCCGGTACAATATTGAAACAGCCGGAAAGCATTGTGTGGTGGTGGGCCGGAGCAATATCGTGGGTACTCCGATCAGTATTCTCCTTTCGAGAAAAGGCTACCCGGGCGACTGCACGGTTACGCTCACGCACTCGCGCACGCGCGACCTGCCGGGTGAAGTCAGGCGCGCCGATATTGTGGTGGCTGCCATCGGTATCCCCGAGTTCATCAAGGGCGACTGGGTGAAAGAGGGAGCAGTGGTGATAGATGTAGGCATAAACCGGGTTCCGGATGCCACGAAGAAGTCGGGCTCACGTCTTGTTGGAGACGTGGCATTCGACGAAGTGGCGCCCAGAAGCAGCCATATCACCCCTGTACCCGGTGGCGTTGGACTGATGACTGTGGCGGCCCTGATGGTGAATACCCTCAAGGCTTGTAAAAAAGAGATTTATCAGTGATCAAAGTCTGATCTCGCGCTGGAATATACGTCCGCCTGCCTGTAACCTGTACTGATAGGTGCCCGGGCTCAGAAAAAGCTGGGGAGGATACAGCACGAATGTATAACTGCCGGCTGTTTTATATTCATTTACCAGCGTCCGGAGTACATGACCGGCCTCGTCGAGGATCTGAAGCCTCACGGGGCCGTTCTGTTGCATGGCATACTTGATTTCCACGCTCCCGGGCGCTCCTGCGTGCGGGTTGTGTCCGAGCAGCACATCTTTTCCATTATCACCCGGGAAAGGCAATACTGCCGGTACCAGTCCGGGAATCACCGAATGACCGCCCACCACATAATTGACCAGATCGGTCGGGTTGCCGAGCCAGTCCTGCAGTACAGTGGAGTAAACCGAGCGGAAGTCAACACTGAATGGCGGGTCGCCATACGGGTCGGGATTGCTCAGATCCTGATACTGGCCGACAAAACCGTTCCCGGTTTCTCCGCCGAAAAGCATCATGGGAGTACCCCAGCCGTGGTCGGTGCCGTGCGAGGCGTTCTCGTAAATAGTGCGGCCGAATTCGCTGAAAGTCATACCCAGCACCTGTTTCTCCAGTCCGGAGCCGTCATAGCTGATATCATCGAAGAACGTTTTCACCGCCGATGCGAGCCTGCCAAGCAGGGCCTGGTGGTAGTCGAGTTGTTCTGCGTGTGTATCGAAGCCTCCGATAGACACCATATATACGCGTGTGCCCAGATTCCCCTTGATCAGGCGGGCTACGATGGCCAGTTGTTCGGCCAGGTAGTTATCGGCGGGATAGTCCACCTGATTTTTACCCTTTCCGTAGGCAGACTTGATGGATTCAGCGTAGCGGAAGGCTGAATTGGCCGTTTGCCGGACAAAAGCCAGTTCCAGTTCGCGGGGCGAGCTGCCCAGATGGGCTACATCGTACAACTGCCCGGTTTGAGCGATCTGATAGAATTCCTGCGGACTGCTTACTGCCAGAGCCATATTGGCCTGGTCGGAACGGAAAGCGAGATCAGCCTGTACTCCAATTTGCAGTGCCGGTGGAATCGTAGGAGGCGCTTCCAGAAAGGCTGCATATTCCTGATCGAGAAAGCGGCCCATCCAGCCGGTATTAACCACCACATCTGAGTCGGAAGCAGATGCAACGATATCGTATGACCGGAAGTGGCTGTAATTGGGTTGAGGATATCCGACATTGAAGACAACCTTCATCATGCCTTCCTCCCACATTGACTGAAGTGGCTGCGTGGACAGCGGCATACCGTACTCATTGCTGAGTGCCCACATATTTCCCTCCTGAATGCCGATATTAGGCCGTAAATTGTAGTAAAAGGAATTTCCACGTTCAATAATGGTATTCAGACCATCGTTCCCGCCGTCGAGGCGAATCAGGACGAGAATACGGTCATTACCTCCGCCATTGAGAGCTGCCATGAGCGGAGTAGGCTGAAAAGCGCGCAGGGGCAATCCGCCGAGCAGCAGACTGCCGGCGCCAAGCAGTCCGGAAGCCGACAGGAAGTCGCGTCGCGACCAAAGCTGGTGATCTTTTTCATGTGCATCGCCGTGATCCGGCGACGCGCCGTGGCGGCATTTTTTCGGATTGTGAAGCATGGCAGGAGATTATGCAAGTTGAAATTCCGGGAGCTTGACCAGATAGTACAGGTAATTGACAATCTGGTTGGCAGCGTAGTCCCAGTAAAGATTCCACAGACCTTCCTGATAGTAGTTCTCAGGAATGTAGGCTTTGAAGTTGAGAACGGCTGCCTCGTGATGAACAGGATCGAGGGCCTGGCCGGTAAAGAACATCGTAAGTTCCCGAACAATCAGATCGGGGTCACTGCTGTCGTTGGTCAGCGCTTGTGCGATAGCGCGGAGTTTGTCGCGTATGGCATTGTCGGTCGTCAGAAAATAGGCAAATGCACCGCTGTAGCTCCAGCGTGCGGTGAGCGTGCTTTCATTAAGCCATGCGTGGTGCTGTTTCCATCCTGCCACATTGGGCGGATTGAATATCTCCTGTCCGAGCAGGTTGGCCCAGTAAAACAGGGCACTCCACCAGTTATCGGGCACCTGAGCGGAGGTCACAC
>JBEGNB010000336.1:0-8170 GCA_041182785.1 Bacteroidota bacterium | reverse complement strand
ACCGGGCGAACGCAGACCATGGCAAGATCTCGACAATCAGGGAGGAGGCGAACGCAGACCATGGCAAGATCGCGACAATCAGGGAGGCGGCGAACGCAGACCTTGGCAAGATCGCGACAATCAGGGAGGCGGTGAACGCAAACCCTGGCAGGATCGCGACAACCAGGGAGGCGGCGAACGCAGACCTTGGCAGGATCGGAATAATCAGGGAGGCGGCGAACGCAGACCTTGGCAAGACCGCGACAACCAGGGAGGCGGCGAACGCAGGCCTTGGCAAGACCGGAACAATCAGGGTGGTGGCGAACGCAAACCCTGGCAAAAAGGAGGTTTCAATAATAAACCTGGCCAGCGCGGAGCATTCAAGAAAAAAGATGACTTTTTCATTGAACGCAAACCCAAGCCGGGACTCCCAAGTGGAGAAGGGATGCCACTAAACAAGTATCTGGCACACTGCGGAATTGCCTCCAGACGTAAAGCTGTGGATTACATCAAAAACAGCGATGTAACCGTCAACGGGGAAATAAAACTCGAGCCATACTACAGAATACAACCGGGCGATACAGTCGTCTGTGATGGAAACGTAATGACCATTCAGGAACGTATGGTGTACGTACTCCTGAACAAGCCCAAAAACGTTATAACCACAACAGAAGACGAGCATGGACGTGCTACCGTTATGGATATTGTTGATCCGTTCTTCCCGGAGAGAATGTATCCTGTTGGCAGACTTGACCGCGATACTACCGGCCTCATTTTGCTGACCAACGATGGTGACCTCAGCCAGCGGCTCACACACCCGAGCTATGCCGTTCACAAGCAGTATCGGGTAGGATTGAGGAGTCCGCTCACACAGGCCGACTTTGAAAAAATTGAACGCGGCCTGGAGCTGGAAGACGGCCTGATGGAAGTCAACTGGATACGTTTCTCACAGGATCATCCGGATCGTACAATTATAGAGCTGGAGATAACTTCGGGGAGAAACCGTATTGTCCGCAGGATGTTCGAACATCTGGGCTACGAGGTATATAAACTCGATCGTTTTTACTTCGCAGGGCTCACCAAAAAAGATCTGGAGCGCGGTAAATTCCGTGAACTGACTCAGCGCGAAATTATCATGCTGAAGCACTTTACGGGTCATCCGTCAAACGGAAAGAAGCGTGGATCAGATGAAGAGGAAACTTCCGGCGAGGAACAAAACTGAAAGGAAGTAACCAAATAAACAAACCCGGATTCTCCGCACAGGAAGAATCCGGGTTTTTTAATGTATGCTAGAACGGGAAACAATTACCCTTATCGGGCAGGAGTAAAAACTGCAGTAGTACCCGCATTCAGCGCATTCCAGAGAATCTGATCCGGATTTCCGGCAAAGGTGAGCGGGAAACGACCCGTCTCAACCATATTCAGGCCTGCGACTTTACTCTCGGCAGCACTGTTGTTGTTCCAGAGCACCTTGTACTCATTGACGTCAGCAGCGAGCATCTCGTCTATGGTTACAGAAGTGAGAGCGTAGGCGTTGACGCCAGCTACAAAGTGCGTACCAACATAACGGCCTTCTTTTGTATAAACAGAAATGCTGTATGATTTGGCATTGCGTGAACGTCCGCGGGCCAGATTGTACAGGACTGCGGTGTAGCGCTCTGTTTCGAAGGCAGCTACCGGCTCCGGATGTACGGGCATATTACTGTATGCCGCGCTGCGATCGAGTTCGGGCAGAAACTGATAGTACTCCCAGGAGAGACGAACAGGTTTTTGTGCCACACTGTTCTCGAGTTGAGCCTGAAGCGTTTCTGCACCTATGCTGTAGGGAAGAGTGGCTTTCGGAAACTGCTCGATGAACTGTTTGAATGTCGGGGTTGCGCTTTGTCCGTCTGCGCGGACACTAACTGCAAGCGCGAAAATCAGAAACGGGAAAATTTTTGCGTACTTCATTGTTGCTCAGTGTTTTAGTACGTTAACCGGATTATCTTTCATGAGATTAGGATTAACACTGAACGAGTATGTTCAAAAAGCTTGCCAAAAAATAAATTTACAAAAAATTTTTCAAAAAAAATATTTTTCTCCATATTTATCAGGAAACTGATACCCGTCAAAAAGCGCACATTTCAGGTCCTTCTTCGCGCTTTTTCCCATAAAACACTCTGTTTTTTGCCGGTCAATCTGAAAAAACCGGCATACATGGCTATATTCATCAGGCAGAAATAATATGGCACAAAAAATATTTTTAACCTTAACCGGCGGTTTTCAAAAATCCATCCAGCGAAGGCTGCTGTATAAAACACGAGTTGCGCAATGAGGACGGGACGGAAAAAAGGTACAGTCTGATACAGCAGGATGTTCACGACAAGCAGGACAGGAAGCAGAACAGGTGCCATCGTCCAGCGGAGTACCCTGTGCGAGATGTACTGGAAGGAGAGTTTTCCGTATTTGAAAAAATCAAGCAGCGAAGCAAGCCTGATGACGGCCTGGAGTCCGCCGGCGGCAATACGAACCTTTCGCTTCCACTCTTCGCGGATATCGGCCGAGGCCTCCTCGGTGGCGAACGCGAGTGGTTCGTATCCGATGCGCCATCCTTTCATAGCCATTCGCATTGTCATATAGAAATCTTCCACGAGCGTATCGGCAGGCACATCTTCGTAAGCGGCGGTACGAAAGGCAAAAAGTTCTCCTGCCGCTCCGATTGCCGAGCCAAATCGGGCATCCATCAGTTTCAATGCACTCTCATACCTCCAGTAAATACCTTCGCCGGCTGCACCGGCATCGCTGTTTCGCGGAATATGAATTCGTTTCTCTCCGGCCACTGCACCAACGCGAGGATCCGCGAAGTGTCTTACCAGATTGGACACAGCATCTCTGTTGATTTCAGTATTGGCATCGGTACTGACCACAACAGGGGCTGTAACCATTTTCATGGCCCGCTGAAAAGCTGCAATCTTCCCTCTTCGTTCGGGCTGGTGCAATAATAACCACCTGACATCCTCGGGATACGGATAATTTTCCACCAGTCGCGGAGTATCGTCATCGGAACCGTCGGTTACAAAGAAGTAGGTAATCCGGTCCCGGGGATAAGCGACATTTATTGAATTTTCAATTTTTTTTTCAATGAAATCTGCCTCATTGTAGGCACACACAATAAAGGCCACTTCCGGGATATCCGCATCAGGGGAATAATCCGGTCGGGACTGTTGTTTTTTCAACACCAGCAAGGCCTTCAGCACGACGGCATAGCCCAGATAGGCATAAAATACCACTGCAACGCCTGCCCAGAAAACGACCTGCAGCCAGAAAGTATCCATCGGACAAAGGTAGGTTAACAGGTATTTACAACGGGCATTTTATCTTATGCCGCCGAAAATTTGAATTTCTGACTAATATAATCAGTATTTTTTGCGTTATTTGTGAACTTTGTAACCTGGAGTGAACATAACGGTCTGTTCCGGGGTTACGAGTTAGCTGAAATTTACGAACGATGTTGCTGCGTTATTCCATTATTATCACTTTCGTCTTCCTGCAGGTACTCCCTGTGGCCGGACAGGTATCCCGTAAAATCAAGCTGACGCCGGTAAGCCTGGGTATGGACCTGCCGGAGTCGTACAAACAGCGTACTTTTATAAAAGGGCTGGCCGGTTTTGTAAATAAAATTGACCAACTGGTGGGCGCCATGATTCTTGTGGACGAAAGCAAGACGACTGTACTGACCAGATTCGTACGACAGGACAAACCGCCGGTTATCACAACTTCCACTTCCGATGTGATATACAGTGCGCGGATTGACAACAAATTCAAGTTCAACGGCTCATACAGTATTGCCTCCACCAAGGTAGAGAAAGATCAGATTTACGAACTGATTGTGACAGACATAGGCTTCGCCTTTCTGCCGGAAGACTACATTCCCTATCTGGAAATTTGTCGCGCAGCTACCAACGTAGCCCCCGAAACCCGTAAAAAAACATACTACGTGCGCTCAGCGAAGCTGACTACCGTTTACACCCGTGCCTACCAGAAAACACTGGGAGATACCGATGTAAACGGGGTGGTATTCAGTGTAGGCGGGGAGGTTTTCCACAGCAGTGACCAATTCAAGGTGGATTATGTAGTATCGGTGGATCTTGTCAGCCTCGAAAAACTTCTGTCTCTGCAAAGTTGTAACGACCTGATTAACAGCGAAGAAATAGCACGCAGGGAAAAGGCAGAGCAGGCGCGGCAGGCTGCAGCAAAGGCAGAAGAGGAAAAGCGTGCACGGGAACAGGAGCTGAACGCGGCTAAACAGCAGGTCGAGGAGATGAAAAAGACACTGGGGGAAAGTATCTCCCGCAGCAGTGAGATGCAGAAACAGTTACAGGATGCCCAGGAGCGTGAAAAGGCGGCTCTGCAGCAACTGAACGACGCTATACGAATGGCCAACGAGATGGCCTCCAGGGCGCAGATGGCACAACAGGCGGCCGAAAGCAGAGAGAGCGTGATCCTGACCTTCAAAAACAAGGAGGGAAAAGTTCTTGAAATCAAGAATCTGGATGAACTGAGTGAAGACAAACTCCGCGCACTGGGGTTTGACGTCGAAATTCTGAAACAGGAAGGGCACCGTTAAACAGTTTTTGATGAAGTTCGTAACACTTACCACCGATTTTGGTACCCGGGACTATTACACAGGTGCGCTGAAAGGCGCTATACTGTACAAGTCGCCTGAAGCAAGGCTGATTGATATTACTCATGAAATCAAGCCGTACGATATTGTACAGGGAGCCTTTGTTTTAGCGAATATATGGAAGGAGTTCCCGGAAGGTACGATTCATCTTGTCGGTGTCAACTGTGTTTATCAGCCCGACTTCCGGTTCGTGGCTCTGCAGCACCAAGGCCACTACTTTCTGGCACCCGACAACGGGCTGCTCACCATACTTTTTCCAGGTATCGGGCAGGAGCACCTGAGGTCCCTGCCGGCAGATACCACTTTACACTTCGCAGTGAAACATGTATATGCTGCTGCAGTTCAACACCTGACACAGGGCCTGCCGTTCGACGAACTCGGATCTTTCCCTCCACCGATTGTTGAACGCATCAGTCTGCAGCCAGTCGTTCTGCCAGACCGAATCAGGGGAACTGTTATTCACGTTGATCATTTCGACAATGTGGTGGTGAATATCCGTCGCGAATTGTTTGATGAAATGGTGAAGGGACGAAAGTTTTCGCTTTACTTCAAGAGAAACGACCCAATCACGGAGTTATCGGGCAACTACTGCGATGTCGAGATAGGAGAGCAGTTGTGCTTGTTCAACACGGCTGGATTTCTCGAAATAGCGATTAATATGGGCAGAGCTGCCACACTGCTGGGCCTCAAGGCAGATGATACCGTCGAGGTAGTGTTTGCTTAATACGGCGTACCAAAAAGGAGAGGCCCGAATCTGTGACAGGATTCGGGCCTCTTCCATTTTTATCTGACGAACAGCAGTTCGCGGTATTTGACCAGCGGCCAGTATTCGTCGTCAACGATAGCCTCCAGATCATCCACCGCGGCGCGGATAGCCTCCATTTGCGGTCTTACCGCGTGGCAGAAAATATCAGCTTCTGCGCGGAGTGAATCAGCGTGATGTGCCTTTTCGTAAGCCTCATGCAGACTGTTCATACCAGCATGGATGGCCTCAACATTGGTATTGACCCTTTTGATCAGTTCAATCTGCAGTTTGGCAGAAGAGAGCATATCAATGGCACGCATGGCGGCGATGTTTTCTGCCAACTCTTTCTGATAGCGCAGAACGGCAGGCATCACCAGGGACTGTACCATTTCCTCGAGCGATTTTGCCTCAATATCAAGCTTGGTGATGTAGGAGTGCAATTGTACGGAATGGTAAGCCTCCAGCTCTACCTTCGTCATGACACCTGATTTTCCATAGAGTTCCTGGGCCTGTTTTTTACCCAGTACGTCGAGAGCCTCGGGCGTGGTAGGGAAGTTATTCAGTCCGCGACGGGCAGCCTCCTCCTTCCATTCGTCGGAGTAGTTGTTACCCTCGAACAGGATAGCTTTGGATCGGCGGATGTATGACTTGAGTACAAGCAGGATGGCCTCATCTTTGTCTTCACCTTTGGCGATAAGCTTGTCCACATCGGCCTTGAACTCTGTCAGTTGCAGACCCATCATGGAATTCATCACTGCCATAGGGCCGGCACAGTTCTGGCTGCTGCCAACAGCGCGGATTTCAAACTTGTTGCCAGTGAAAGCGAACGGAGAAGTACGGTTTCTGTCCGTGTTGTCGAGCTCCAGATTAGGCAGTTTGGCGATCAGGTCGAGCGCACGTTTCACTTCCTTGCCATCCTGATTTTTGCCTTTGGCAATCTGGTCGAGCAGATTGGTCAGGGCTTCTCCGATGAAGACAGAGATAATGGCAGGAGGAGCTTCGTTGGCGCCCAGTCGGTGGTCGTTACCGGCATGAGCGATACTGGCACGAAGTACATCGGCATACTTGTGAACAGCTGCAATCGTATTGACGAAGAAAGTCAGGAAACGGAGATTGGTACCGGGGTTCTTGCCTGGAGACAGGAGATTAACACCTGTATTGGTACCCATACTCCAGTTATTGTGCTTGCCGGAGCCGTTTACGCCTGCGAAAGGTTTCTCATGGAGAAGTACGCGCAGTTTGTGACGACGTGCCACGCGATCCATGAGGTCCATGAGCAGCTGGTTGTGATCCACCGCTACG
The DNA here is from genome assembly GCA_041182785.1 of Bacteroidota bacterium. Lineage (GTDB taxonomy): Bacteria > Bacteroidota > Bacteroidia > Chitinophagales > Saprospiraceae > M3007. The sequence continues at coordinate 1,481 of JBEGNB010000336.1, read as the reverse complement.
TTAATCTCCTCATATATAGGTGCGATTTCGTACTGAGCGGGCGCTACCTCATTGTGACGGGTGCGCACCGGGATACCCAGTTTATGGCTTTCAGTTTCGAGGTCGCGCATGAACGCATACACGCGCTCGGGAATAGATCCAAAGTAGTGATCTTCCAGCTGCTGATGTTTGGCAGCTGGTCGGCCCAGGAGGGTACGGCCAGTCATCACCAGATCGGGACGAGCATTATACAGGGCATCATCCACGACAAAGTATTCCTGTTCCCAGCCGAGTGTCGCGGTAATTTTGGTTACACTCTCGTCGAAGAGCTGCGCTACCGGCACAGCGGCCTTGTCGAGAAACGCCTGCGAGCGGAGCAGCGGGAGTTTGTAGTCCTGTGCTTCTCCTCCATAAGTGACAAAAATAGTCGGGATACACAGCGTTTTGCCTTCACCAACGGCCATAATGAATGCCGGGCTGCTTGGATCCCACACAGTATAGCCACGCGCCTCAAAAGTACTGCGCATACCACCGGAAGGGAACGACGAACCGTCGGGCTCCTGCTGTACGAGTGCAGAGCCGGCAAACTCCTCCATTACCCGGCCATCGTGGGTCAGGGTGAAGAAAGAATCGTGTTTTTCGGCTGTCTTGCCGGTCAGTGGCTGGAACCAGTGAGCGAAGTGCGTACAGCCGTGATGCTGTGCCCATTCCTTCATGCCGTTTGCCACCACATCGGCGATTTCACGGGTCAGTTTCTGACCGCTTTGGACGGCGGCTTTCACCGTGAGGTAAGCTTTTTCCGGGAGGTACTTCTTCATCGCTTCGTCGTGGAAGACATTCTCCCCGAAATAGGAAGCGATTGTTTCGGCCTTTCCTTCGGCAAAATCTGTCGAGATCGGCTCAATACGACTTTCCAGGGTCTGGAGTGCGTTAAAACGAGTGAGGGACATTGGTATGTGTGAATAAGTTGAGTGAAAAATGGTATCAGCCCGGCGATTGCCGATTTTTGTTCAATGAAAAAAACGATTGCTTTACTCCTCACGGAGCAGATTAAAACATTCTGAACGACACAGGGCGTCAACGTTGTTGTCGCTGTCGGATATCGGAAAAAAAGAAAGCAGAATTGGAGAAAACCTGAGAAAAGGGGCGGCCATTCCATTTGCCGAGCGGGGTCGGCATGCTGTTGAAGCCAGAGATGGAGGAAAGGCGGTGGAACGACATCGTTCTATTGGGAATTTAGCCCTTTTCTGGCGCAAAGTTAACAAAAAAATTAAAATAACGCCGGAAAAATGACATATCACCCATCGTTAACACAACTACAGGTCAAAATATGTCAAAGAAATAAACACCAATATTGTAATCTTGTTTTGGCTGAATCAGCTTTTATACATGATTATTTTTTTGCTCTCAAAATCACGTCTGATACAAATTCTTTTCCGGCATCCGGATGTGCGCTTGCATAGCTGATCCAGTCCTCATATTCGTCTATATCTGAGAGCTGC
>JBEGNB010000335.1:0-8970 GCA_041182785.1 Bacteroidota bacterium | reverse complement strand
ATATTATTGGTATTGGCAATTCGTCGGGCGACCGGGAGATGCTCGCGCTCGCGCACGAGGCAATCCGGGTCTGAAGACAGTCGCCCGGCCCATTCCGAAATAATACTTACCTTTACCCCCGAACAAAATCCGGCAATTAATGATAGACTTCCTTACCCAGGCGCTCGATGTCATCCGTCACCTGGACGTACACCTCGAAAATATTATGCGCGAGTATCAGCTCGCCACCTACCTGATTCTGGCCCTGATTATTTTTTGTGAGACTGGTCTGGTTGTCACCCCATTCCTGCCGGGCGATTCCCTGCTGTTCGCCGCAGGCGCTATCACTGCCAAAACAGGCATCCTGAATGTATGGGTGCTCATACCCCTGCTCTTCGTGTCGGCTATTCTGGGCGACAATACCAACTACTTTTTCGGAAAGTATCTGGGGAGCAACGTCTTTACCCGGGATTACTGGTTCCTGAAACGCAGATATATTGATCAGACACAGGAGTTTTACGCCAAACACGGCGGAAAAACACTCATTATGGCCCGATTTGTACCCATCGTCCGCACATTTGCCCCGTTTGTGGCCGGAGTGGGCAAAATGGAGTATGGCAGGTTCATCTACAACTGTGTTCTGGGCGGCGTGCTGTGGGTAACTTCGCTGACACTGGCGGGGTACTTCTTCGGACAAATAGATATCATCAAAAACAACTTTGAGATAGTGGTATTCGGCATCATCGGCGTATCGCTGCTGCCCATTGCCGTCGAGTTTTTCCGCGCCCGTTTCGGAAAAAAAGAAAGCGCATGAATCCGGAACTCTCCCGATTTGTCTGGGAGCACCGGAACGACGACCCGTTTCAACTGGCGCTGGCCCGGAAGCAATATCCCGGAGTGCCAGTCGCTGAAGCAGCCGCACAGATAGAAGCGCTGCAAAAAACAAAGCAAAAAGTGCCCGCATGGTACCGCGAGGGTATGCTCTTCCCGCCGCGACTGTCCGTGGAGCAGGCTTCTTCTGAAGCTACAGCCCGTTTCAAGGCGGGACTTGTGCAGGGCGGACGCCTGCTCGACCTCACCTGCGGACTGGGAATAGACACCTACTTTTTTTCACAGATTTGCTCCGAAGTGACCGCCATTGAGTTTAATCCGGTAATCGCGGATGCCGCGAGGCACAACTTTTCGGTACTGAATGCCCAAAATATCAGCGTCATCACGGGTGATTCCAATGATTTTGAAACGCTGGCACCGGGCATTTTCGACTGTATTTTCCTTGATCCGGCGCGGCGCGACCAGCACCAGAAAAAGGTATTCAACTGGCGCGACTGCAGTCCGGACGTACTGGAAATCAAGGACAAACTTCTCCGCCACACCCGGTACTTACTGCTCAAATCGGCCCCTATGCTCGATATACAGCTGTCGGTAAGGCAACTGGAAACTGTACAGAAAATATGGATAGTGGAATACGCCGGAGAAGTAAAGGAGGTGATTTACCAGTTGGGTACCGACCAGCACCCCGCCACTGAAATACCCGTCGAGGTAACCGGAATTGACGATCACGGACAGCCACTGTACCGGTTTGAATACACACAGGAAACAGAAAAAGAAGCAACACAGGTATTTTCATTACCCCTGGCCTATTTGTACGAGCCCTCCCCTGCCCTGCTCAAATCGGGTGCCATGAAACTGTTTGGCAGCCGGTTTTCATTGGCGAAACTGCATGAAAACACCCATTTATTTACTTCGGGAACACCGGTATCAGGCGTTCCGGGACGTAAATTTGAAATCATCGCGATATGCCGGTATGACAAGAAGGAAGTGCAGGCTGCTGTCCCTGAACTCAGGGCCAATATCGCCACCCGCAATTTCCCGGATACACCCGATGTGATGGCCCGAAAACTGGGCCTGAATAACGGAGGATCCGTTTATCTGTTCGGTGCAACCCTGTACGACAACCGGAAAGCCGTGCTGGTTTGCCGTAAACAACACCCTGATATCTGATATGAGAATCGTATTTCTTGGCACCCCCGACTTCGCCGTAGCCTCCCTCCGGATATTGCTGGAAAACGGGTACGACATCCCGGCTGTGGTAACCGCCCCCGACAAGCCCGGGGGGCGAAAGGGCATGCTGCAGTCGGCCGTCAAACTGTTTGCGCTCGAGCACCAAATCCCGGTGCTGCAACCGGTCAAACTGAGAGATCCCGAATTTCTGGAGACGCTGCGCGAGCTGAAAGCGGACTTGCAGATAGTGGTGGCCTTCCGCATGTTGCCAGAGGCCGTCTGGAACATGCCGCCTCTGGGCACCATGAACCTGCACGGATCGCTACTGCCCCGTTACCGCGGAGCGGCTCCCATTAACTGGGCAATTATCAACGGAGAAAAAGAGACCGGCGTAACCACCTTCCTGTTGCGGCACGAAATTGATACCGGCGATGTGCTCGCGCGCGAGACCATAGCTATTGGAGAAAATGAAACAGCCGGCGAACTGCACGACCGCATGATGGCAGTGGGTGCCCGGCTGGTGCTGGGATCCGTAAAAGCCCTGGAGGCAGGCACCGCACGACCGGTACCACAACTGGAAACGGAGGTCACGTATGCGCCCAAGATTCATACCGACACATGTAAAATTGATTTCAGTCGCGGGAACGATGAAGTGCACAACTTCATACGCGGCCTGAGTCCGCACCCGGGTGCCTGGACCGTTGTACAGGATAAAGTACTCAAAATTTACCGGACCGAGAAAGTACAGGGCGACGGCCAGAAACACAAACCGGGCGTCTTCCTGGTGGAAAACGCCCGGCATATACTGGTCAGTACCGGCAGCGGCTATCTTCGTGTACTCGAGTTGCAGCTGGAGGGCAAAAAGCGCATGAACGACCGCGATTTTCTGAACGGTCATCCGGCGTTCTTCGATGCCGGATACCGTTAGGACAGCGTGAGCTCTTTGGTAACCACCTCCCTGCCTTCGATGGTTGTTTTCCTGCCGAAGATGAGTTCGTTGCCCAGCGCGTCAATAATAATCGTATCGCCCTTGATGTAGTCGCCTGCGAGCAGGTATTTGGCCAGTTCATTCACCAGTTCGCGCTGCAGCGTGCGTTTCAACGGGCGGGCGCCGAACTGCGGATCAAATCCGGTTTCGATGAGCACTTTTGCTGCCTCCGGCGTGACCTGCAGCTGCAGTTCCTGTCTGGAGAGCATATCCCGGACGTCGCCGACCAGGATATGGAGAATTTCCTCCATTTGATTCATTTGCAGCGGATGGAATACTACAATCTCGTCAATTCGGTTCAGGAACTCCGGTCGCATATTTGATTTCAGCGCATCCATTACCTCATCTTTGGCGCGTTCAATTGCTTCCTGACGGCGTTTTTCCGTCATGCCGGCGAAATTATCGAACGCATCCATGATCCGGTCGCTGGCCAGGTTGGAGGTCATAATAATAATGGTGTTCTTGAAGTTGGCGGTTCGGCCCTTGTTGTCTGTCAGGCGGCCATCATCCAGCACCTGCAGGAGTATATTAAAGGTATCCGGGTGTGCCTTTTCAATTTCGTCGAGCAACACGATAGAATACGGCCGGCGTCGCACCGCTTCGGTGAGCTGTCCGCCCTCGTCGTAGCCCACATAACCGGGAGGGGCACCCACCAGTCGGGAAACACTGTGCTTCTCCTGGTACTCGCTCATGTCTATGCGGGTAATTGCCTTCTCGTCGTCAAAAAGCACATCGGCCAGCGCCTTGGCGAGCTCCGTCTTGCCCACGCCGGTGGGACCGCAGAAAATAAACGATCCGATAGGCTTGTCGGGGTCGCTCAAACCGGCCCTGTTGCGGCGGATGGCATCACTTACTGCGGCCACTGCCTCATCCTGACCGATTACCTGGCGGTGCAGTTCGGCCTCGAGATGCAGCAGTCTCTCTTTCTCGCCCTTCATCATTTTCGAGATTGGAATACCCGTCCAGCGGGCTACCACTTCGGCTATATCATTGGAAGTGACCGTTTGGGTGGTCATCCTGTTTTCGGGAGCGAGCTGTGACAGTTTGTCTTCCGCAGCGAGCAGCATCGCCGATTGAGCCGGGATATCCTGATATTTGATGCGCGAGGCCTGTTCCAGGTTACCCTCCCTTTCTGCGCGCTGATAATTGATCTGGAGCTCTTCCAGCTTTTGTTTGCAGTTCTGGATAGCCTCCACTATTTCCTTTTCGGAGTTCCATTTTGCGCGAAGCCCGTCGAGGTTTTCGCGAAGATCCTGGATCTGCTTGTTCAGCGTTTCCAGTTTGCGCTCGTCATTTTCGCGTTTGATGGCCTCCCTTTCAATTTCGAGCTGACGCAGCTGCCGGTCGAGCTTATCCACCTCTTCGGGTACCGAGTCGAGTTCCAGACGAAGTTTGGCACCTGCCTCGTCAATCAGGTCAATGGCCTTGTCGGGCAGCTTGCGTTCGGACAGGTAACGGTTAGACAGTTCGACGGCGGCGATGAGGGCTTCATCGAGAATCTGCACCTTGTGGTAGTTCTCGTATTTCTCGCGGATACCGCGGAGAATGGAGATGGAGTCTTCGAGGCTGGGTTCGTCCACATAAACAGACTGGAACCGGCGTTCAAGCGCCTTGTCGCTCTCGAAGTACTTCTGGTATTCATCGAGCGTGGTAGCGCCGATCGTGCGCAATTCTCCGCGGGCGAGTGCCGGTTTAAGGATATTGGCGGCATCCATGGCACCTTGTCCCCCGCCTGCACCCACGAGCGTGTGAATCTCGTCAATGAAGAGAATCACCTGTTCGTTGCTTTCAATTACCTCTTTGACGACTGCTTTCAGGCGCTCCTCGAATTCGCCTTTATACTTGGCGCCTGCAATCAGTGCGGCCATATCGAGCGAAAAAATCTTTTTGCCGGAGAGCGTTTCGGGCACGTCCTGCTTGACGATACGCCAGGCAATACCCTCTACGATAGCTGTTTTACCGACCCCGGGGTCGCCGATAATAACCGGGTTATTCTTTTTGCGGCGGCTCAGGATATGCAGTACGCGCCTGATCTCCTCATCACGGCCGATGACCGGGTCGAGTTTGCCCTGTTCGGCCAGGTCAGTGAGGTTGATAGCGTATTTTCCGAGTGCGTTATACACATTTTCGGCGTTCTGCTCGGTTACTTTTGCTCCTTTGCGGAGCTCCTTCACGGCGGCGGAAATCGTCTCCGTACTGGCGCCCTGTTCGCGGAGCAGCCGGGCAGTTTTGTCGTTCCCTTTTGAAATACCGATGAGCAGCAATTCGACAGAGATATACTCGTCGCCGAACTCTTTGAGGAGAGACTTGGCAGAGGAAATAGCCTTGTTGGCCTCGTTGGTCAGATATTGTTTGTCAATCCCGCCTACTTTCGGGATTTGCAGAATGAGTTGATCGAGATCATCGCGCAGGCGGCTCATGCTGACACCCGCCTTTTTCAGGATGAAAGTAATAGAGTCGTCGCTGGTTTCCAGCATACCCTTCAGCAGGTGGGAAGTATCCACACTTTGCTGTTCATTACCGGCGGCAATCTGCTGGGCCTGCATGATGGCTTCCTGAGCCTTGATGGTGAAACTGTCGTAAGTCATAATGGTGATATGAGTGATTCGGGATAAAGTCGCAGTGCGACAGATATCCATGGTCAAATACTTTACCAATTCAAAAATACTGCAAATTTGTCGGTAAAAACGAGGCCATGTGCGCCAAAATGACAGAAACAGCTTCTAAATTCAGATTTTTAAAAAACAATAACAGCCAATGATGGTTAATGCCTGTAATTTCGCGCCGTAATCAGCGTTTAACCACTTATTGCACCACACACACCTGCATGAAAAAAATACTCCTTGTACTTGGCCTGATAGCTGTCGTTGCCGGACAGATGCGCGCATCTGTCATTCTCATACCGATGGATGAAAACAGTCAGCGCAACCACCTGAAAGCTTACGGCATTACCTATTGGGTATTGTCGAAAGGAGTGGAGGCCTACTGGCTACTGAATTATAAGGGCGGCAGTTTTGCTTTCACACACACGCCTGAATTTGAGAAAGAATGCAAGACGCGCGATGTGAGCTACCAGGTGATTTCAGAATCCCAGTTTGCGGCCATAGAGAACGAGATTTTGAATCCGGAAGTGAACATGGACAAGATCAAGCTGGAAAAAGCGCCCAAAATTGCGGTTTACACGCCCGATCAGAACGAACGCGGTGAAGTTATACAGCCCTGGGACGACGCGGTGACGCTGGTACTTACCTATGCGGAAATACCCTATGATGTGGTGTATGATAACGAGGTACTGCAGGGAAAACTGGCTGAATACGACTGGCTGCACCTGCACCATGAGGACTTTACCGGGATGTTTGGCAAGTTTTACGCCAATTACAGCGGTCAGCCCTGGTACAGACAGCACGTAAAGATGATGGAAGACCTCGCGCGCCAGAACGGCTTCGACAAGGTGAGTCAGCTGAAACTCGCAGTCGCCAAAAGAATCCGTGAATTTGTTGTGGGTGGCGGATTCATGTTTGCCATGTGCTCGGCCACCGATACCTATGATATTGCACTGGCGGCTCAGGGTACCGACATCTGCGCCACTCCGTTTGACGGAGACCCGATGGATCCTTCTTTCCAGAGTAAACTGGACTTTTCCCAGACATTTGCTTTTCAGAACTTCAGTGTCATTACCGATCCGATGGTATATGAACACTCGAACATAGACAACAGCGAAGTAACCGGCAGAAAGGTAACACCGGAGCAGGACTACTTCACCCTGTTCGATTTTTCTGCCAAATGGGATCCGGTTCCGAGCATGCTGACACAGTCCCATACCCGTACCGTAAAGGGATTTATGGGACAGGCCACAGCCTTTAACAGAAAATTCATCAAGTCCAGCGTACTCATCATGGGTGAGAACAAACCAGCTGGAGAGGCGCGCTATATACACAATGCGTACGGACAAGGATTTTTCACCTTTTACGGTGGTCACGACCCGGAGGACTACCGGCATTATGTAGGTGATCCGCCCACAGAACTGCAGTTACACCCCAACTCGCCGGGCTTCAGGCTCATCCTGAACAACATACTGTTCCCTGCCGCCAAGAAAAAGCATCAGAAAACCTGAGCCAGCGTACTGAAAAGCTCCCCGATTACTGCCTGCCCTGAAACACCGCCCCCGGGTAAACCACCTGCGGACGAACACCCATCCTATGAACGAGACAGGCAAAATAACCCAATACGATTTTAAACCCGGGGTACCCCTCGGGATTGAGGTCGTTGAGTTAAAGCAACTGAGGGAATCACTGAGCCACATGCTCAGGGTGCCTCACCGGGTCAATTTCTACGATATTATATGGATACAAAAAGGGACACCCGTATTTGTCGCCGACTTCAACCGGATTGAGATAAAAACCAGCACTATCATATTCATCAACAAGAGCCACGTTCAGTACTACGAAAAATTCAATGAGTGCGAGGGGTATATTATGCCCTTTACCGAAACCTTTCTGTGCCGGTCGGCCATTGAAACCAGTTTCCTGAACAACTCCCTCCTGTTTAACAACCCCGTTAATGCACCATATATAGAATTAGGTGAAGGCGACCAGTTTATTTCCGATCTTTTCTACGCGATAGTCAGTGAACTGGAAAGTGAGCCCGACGAATCAAAGTACTACATACTGCAGTCACTGCTGTTCGCCTTTCTGCTCAGGTGCGAGCGCAAGTATCTGCAGACAGGCCTGGATGCGGCTCACGACCGTGCGGAGTGGAATACAGCCATTCAGTTCAGAAACCTGATAGACCAGAATTTCAGCAAGGACAGAAGCGTGTCATTCTATGCTTCCCAATTGAACATATCAGAGAAAAGCCTGTTGAGAAGTACCAATTCAGTATTCGGGAAATCACCCAAGGAAGTTATACACGAAAGACTGCTCATCGAAGCCAAGCGACTGCTGCTGCACAGTAACGCCAATACCAAGGAAATAGCCTTTACGCTGGGATTCGATGAACCTACCAATTTTGTCAAGTATTTCAAGAAATATACCCAAAAAACACCCCTTGAGTTCAGGGATACCTTCTTCAACAACTGATTTTTTCGCCCCGGACGACGCTTTGTCCGATTTTTACCATCATTGGTCCGTTTTTAACCTTTCACAGCCTTGTGGGCTGCCCTACCTTTGTACCGTCAAGTTAATCAAAAAGCAAATGGAAATACTGACTGAAAGTTCAACCCTGGTGCCAAGTGCAAGCGCTAACCCAAATCGCAGAACATTAGTCAAAATGAACCATGTGCTTTCAGACAAAGAGTCTGTAGTAAAAGTATTACAGGAGTACAAGGAATCCATCAATGCAGCGGATGCAGATGCCGGCGCGCTGATATGGTCCTCAAGTTCGGATGTCTCCATGATTCATCCGAACGGCCATGAAAAGAGTTGGGATCAGATCAGGTCCAATATGTACGGGATGTTCAGGAGGAATTTCATCTTCCGCAACATGACAACCCGCAATGAGCGGATAACCTTGCACGGAGATGTTGCCTTGCTGGAGTTTGATTGGGATTTTGAGGCACTCCTGAAGTCAGAGAACATGAATAATTCTGTTGAATGGGGATGTTGGGACAATCTTTCGTCCGGTTCTAATGAAAAGAACAGGATAGTCAAGTCGAGAGGAAGAGAGAGCATGCTCCTCAGAAAATTCGGGTATGAATGGAAGATTGTCCACATTCATTATTCCGGATTGCCTGCCGCCGACAGTAATTCGGCACACTGATTACGAGAGAAAGATCAATTGGAATAGCTTTATTACTGAAATGTGCAACTTGAGAGCCGCCATGAGCTGGGCGGCTCTTTTTTTTTGTCGTATTTGAAAAGGGGTAACAACCGACAGTACGCGGTTGTTACCCCTTTTTTGTAACTACTTAGCCGGTCGGTTTTGACCGTTGGATGACCTGAAAATGTATTACATGCGCTTTTTGGCGTCTGCTATACTTTTTTCGTTCATACGCGGGTAATCGG
>JBEGNB010000334.1:0-4167 GCA_041182785.1 Bacteroidota bacterium | reverse complement strand
CCAGCGGCGGCGCAGCACATAAGAGTTCGGACAAACCCCATCTACTCTGGATTCTCCGACATAAATAATATCCACAGCAGGATCACAGTTATCGGAAGCCTGCGGTGTGCCAAGAGGCGGGAGCGAGTCGCACGCGACGTTGGTATTTGGCGGAACAAATGTGAAAACCGGTCCGGTTACATCCTGAACGGTGAATGTCTGGACGGCCGATGCTGTATTACCACAGTTATCGGTAGCGGTCCATCTGCGACGGAGGAGGAATGAGCCGGGGCAGGCACCGTTGGTGCGGGTCTCTCCCTGATATTCAATTGTAACATCTGTATCACAGTTATCGGAAGCAACCGGTGTGCCCACCGGAGGTATGGCCTCACACGACACCGTGGCATCGGCAGGCACAGAAGTGAACACCGGCGCAGAAAAATCCCTGACTGTCAGTGTCTGTGTGGCCGTTGCTGTGTTGCCACAGTGGTCAACAGCCTGCCAGGTGCGCAGTAATACGTAGGTATTGGCACAGGCACCATCCGTACGAACCTGACCCTGATAGATTACATCAACCAGCGGATCACAGTTATCGGTAGCAATTGGCAATCCGACAAGGGGTACCGATTCACAGGAAACAGTTTCATCGCCGGGGACAATAGTGAAAACAGGCTTCTTGATATCCTGAACAGTTATCAGCTGTTCGGCGGTAGCCACGTTGCCGCAGTTATCCTCGGCACGCCAGGTACGGCGGAGCGTATAATTACCCGGGCATGAGCCGTCTATACGATTTTCGCCCATGTAGTTCAGTGTCACATTGGCATCGCATACGTCAACAGCAGTTGCCGAGCCCGGAGCGGGTATAGACTGACATTCCACCGTGATATTGGCGGGTACATTGGTGAATTGTGGTGGAGTATTGTCCACTACAGAAATATTCTGTACAGCAACGGAGGTATTTCCGCATTCATCCTGGGCAAGCCAGGTACGCTTCAGAATATAGGTATCGGGGCACGGGCCGTTGGTGCGGGTTTGTCCCTGATAAACGGCTGTCGGGGACAGCGAACAGTTATCTGTTATCTGAACCGTTCCGACGGGAGGAATAGAGATACAGTTAACTGTAATATTGGCAGGCACCTGAATAAACACCGGAGGCTGGCTGTCTGCCACTTCGATTCGTTGAGTCAGATTAAGACCATTGCCCTGACTGTCGGTTACCCGATACTTTCTGGATACGATCAGCGGGTCGCCGGGGCATCCGCCGCCGCCCAGAAATATATCGCCTTCGTACGTTACCGTTGGCGGACCGCAGTTATCGGTTTCACCGGTAATAACCGAGGGATCGGGCGCAGGAAGATTGGTAAAGCATTGTACACCAGTCAGGATTGGCGGATTTGACGCAGAAGGAAACTGATCGTCTATGGCAATCACTGTGAAAGTACACGTGACTATATTATTGCCGTCATCAACCTTGTAAGTAACGAGGTTACTGCCGGCCTTGTACTCCAGATTGAAAGGAAGCTGGCCGTTACCGGAATAGGAAGAGGCACCCGAAACTACGTATGAAAGCTGAGCGCCCGGACAGTTATCGGTGAAAACGGCGTCGAGACCACCGATATAAACAAAACACTGATTAGGGAATACGATATCAACGGTATCGGTCGGGCAGGTAAGTGTGGGAGGTACATTATCCTGCGTAGGAACCGTTACGCTTTTGATACCGGTACACCCGCGTGCATCCGTCACGACCACCGAATAAGTTCCGCCAGCCAGGTTATTCAGGTCCTGTGTAGTGGCACCATTCGACCAGCGGTACTGATAGGGGCCGGAACCTCCGAGAACAGTGAGATCTATAGTTCCGGTAAGAGAGGCTGCGCAGGGTACAGAGGTTGAAGTGGCAACAAGGGTGATTGAGGGGTTGATTCTCACCGTGAAGCTGTTTCCGCAGGTAAGCAGGTATGGAGGAGCAGAGCCTTCCGGATCGAAGATTCCGGAGATACTCACATTATAGGTGGTATTATTCAGTGGAGTTACCTTGTGAGGGCCGGGGCCTTGCCCGATATTGGGCGACCAAAAATAGCTGTACGAGAGAGAGCCGCTACCCTGAACCGACAACTTCACGGAGTCTCCGGGTGTACACAACCACCCATCGTTGTAATAGCCAGACTGTTCGACAGCATATATGGTAGCATCGCAACAAATACCGTTACCATCGAAACATCCGGCGCTGTTCACGTCGGCGAATGAGTGCAGAGCAGATGCACCGCTGCAACTGGCCAGTTTGTCGGTATCGAAGTAAAGCGTTTTCAGGCCGTTACAACCCACATCTGCCATTTTCCCGGGGTATATATTACCTCCGCTATACAGGAGCATACGGGAGTTCGGGCCCAGTGTGAATCTCCAGTTACCTGAGTAGTACAGCACTCCTCCGTCGAGAACCAGTTTCCCGTCGAATGGAACTCCGTTGGATAAAATGGGATAATAATTGATATCAATCTCAAAGGTATCCCTGACAATGATAGTATCGGTGCCTCCGGGAAGCGTTCCGAAAGGATTTTCGGATGCGCGGATATAATTGTCAAAGGCAAAAGTCTGCGTCCTGACCTCCTGTGCTGAGAAAGCTGTAACAGTGGCAACCAGGATTATCAGTCGGAAGAAACTCACCCTGGACAACAAATTTGCGGAACACGCATCTGGTTGAAACATGCTAATCGGTTTTTTCTTTATTTGAACGGTAGTTTTCAGAGTACCGAAGATGGTCTTCTCCAAAAGTCAAAGATTATGGGCGAGGCCGGATACAGATTACTCATGAAACAGGCAAAGCAAACCCTGTGAAAAACACAAAGGTATAGGGAAATATGCCTGAGTAGCAATGTACCCAAGCGCAAAAATATACATTCTCAATTACCATACCAATTTGACAGCCCTCATATTATAATATTGTCAATATGTAGCGCGGGCCACCGGATAGTTCCGATGGCCCGCGCGGGAAAAATAAACCTTTGACGAAAACAGCGGACGACAGTTAATGGCGTCCCTCTGCCGACTTACGGGTTCTGTACACAGAGTTTGTTTACTGCCAGCTCACCTGACGGGATAGGCCAGATGTACTCGGAAACAGTAGGGAATATTGCAGCTACGTTAGCCTTGCCGGGTATGTTGGCAAGCAGACGCATACTGTCGAACGCACGGAAACCTTCGCCCAGCAATTCTACACGGCGCTCCTTCAGAACAGCAGAAGCGAGTGCATCGCCGGAAGCGAAGCTGGTGTTGGAATATGCGCTGCCACCCGAGCGGGCGCGCACTGCATTCAGGAGGCTCACTGCGCGGTCGGTGATACCATTGGCGCGGGCTTCTGCTTCTGCAAGGTTCAGCAGCACTTCGGCATAACGAATTACCGGAGCATAGTCGAGATGTTCAGGACCAGCCGGGAATTTGTTCAGGTACGGTTTGTTGTTGGTGTTGATGAACACAAACTGACGGCGTGCATCGTTACCGGCAAAGGTCACAGAATCACCGATGATACCAGCCGGGTTGAGCGAGAAATCGCCGATACCGCGCGGACCGGGGTTGTAATAGCTTCCCAGACCGTTCTGAGTGCCGGGAAGATCGTTTGTAGTGAACGGCATGGAGAAAATGCTCTCCGTGGTTGTGTAAGGTGTGGTAAACACGTTCTTTACTGCAGCCTGCAGTTCGTGTGCCACACCGGATGCTGCCTTGTAGGGAGCTGCGGCAGGCACAATTTTGTTGGCCTCAGTGATCACATCGCCGTAGCGCTGCATACCCAGGTAAACGCGGGTTTTCAGTGCAATAGCGCTGTTCTTGTGAGCGCGTGTAGTGTTCAGAAGAGCACTTCCGTTTGTTGCCGCCAGATTGGTTTCAGCGAAGTTCAGATCGTCGAGAATCTGTGCATAAACCTCGGCAACTGTAGCGCGAGCCAGATCATTGTTTTCCGGACCAGTCTCTGCGCGGAGGCGGAGCGGAACGCCGGGCTGAGAGCCGTTGCCATCAGCATACGGACGGCAGTATGAACGGAGCAGGGTGTGGTAGCAAAGTGCGCGCACGAAGCGAGCTTCTGCGATGTACTGATTTACCAGTGCGTCATTGTTTACTACCGCGCGGTTGATATCAGCACCCTCAATGAAGATATTGCAGCTGTTAATCGTTGCGTAGGCAGCGTTCCAGAGG
>JBEGNB010000333.1:0-10375 GCA_041182785.1 Bacteroidota bacterium | reverse complement strand
CCTGAGTCTGCCGCTGGCCGGCCTGGGTGAGGTCTGGATGAACGGCGAGCGCTTGCCCGCACAGGTAATTCAGGAAAAGACAGGCCTCAAGCCGCTTCATTTCAAAGCCAAGGAGGCACTGGCTCTCCTGAATGGAACCCAGTTTTCTGCCGCCTACGCCGTCTGGTGTGCGCTGGAGAGCCTCCGCCTGCTCGATCAGGCCAATTTCAATGCCGCACTGGGTTATGATGCTTTCAACTGCCGGCTTTCGCCACTCGATACGCACATACATCAGGTGCGCGCACACAGGGGACAGGTTGAAACGGCAGCAACTATCCTTGACATATTGAAGGGGAGCGAAATTGCCGCTTCGGATAAAACAAGTGTGCAGGATCCGTATGCTTTCCGCTGTGTGCCGCAGGTGCATGGTGCCAGTCAGGATGCCCTCGAATACATCATCGGAGCGGTGGTAACCGAAATCAACTCGGTGACCGACAACCCCAATATTTTTCCGGAGGCTGATCTGATTGTGTCGGGTGGGAACTTCCATGCCCAGCCGCTGGCACTGCCCCTCGATCATCTTGCACTGGCCCTGTCAGAGCTGGGAAGTATTGCTGAAAGGCGTATTTACCAACTGATTGGCGGGCAACGCGGGCTTCCCGCTTTCCTGACACCTGATCCGGGCCTTAATTCGGGACTGATGATTGCCCAGTACACGGCTGCCTCTATCGTTAGTCAGAACAAAACGCTGTGTACTCCGGCGTCTGCCGACAGCATTGTGAGCTGTAACGGACAGGAAGACCACGTGAGTATGGCGGCCAATGCGGCCACCAAGGCCAGAAGGGTAGTGATGAATCTGGAAAGGCTGCTCGCTATTGAGTTCATGACGGCAGCGCAGGCGCTGGAGTTCAGGCGCCCGTTGCGCTCCGGTACGGCTATCGAAGCCGTACTGGAGCGTTACAGACAGGTGGTTCCCAAACTGGAGGCCGACAGGATCATCAGCGCGGATATGGAACGCACCCGGTTATTTCTGAGAGAAGAGATCAGTTCGCCCGGCTTCTTGCTGCTTCGATCATAGCCTGCATCTCTTCCACCAGACCATCCTCACTGCCTTCATAGCCAACGGCCTTGAAGGCAATGCGGCCGGCTGGATCAATGACGAACTTGGTGGGGATACCAGAGACCCCAAAGGATGACACCACCTTGTCGTCGGCGTCAATCAGTACGTTGAATGAATAACCCTTGCTGTTGATGAAGTCAGTGGCGATTTTCAGTTTGTCGGCTCCTCTTTCCCAGCAGTCCACGAACAGGAATGCCACGTTTGCGTCGTCCTTGTACAGATTTACTGCCTTCTGCATGCCCGGGAAGGAAGCCTTGCACGGGCCGCACCAGGTAGCCCAGAAGTCAACAATCACTACTTTGCCTTTCAGTGCCGCGAGTGAAACGGTTTCTCCGCTCATATTGGTGAGTGAAAAAGCGGGAGCCGGTTCACTGCCCATACTCCGGAGCATTTCCTCTTTTTTGGCCGCTTTGGCCGCCTCCTCCAGTTTGCTGACATAGGCACCAGCGCCATTTTCTGTATGGTCCTCCGACATATATGCACGCTTCAGCATATCCTTCATACCACTGGTTGCCTGTCCCTTGATGATGAACTCCTCCAGCTTGTAGCGGAGTGATGGGTCGGCTGCTTTCTCGAGGTAACTGGCATACCGTTCGTTCATATCCGCATCGGAGCCCTTGTTTATCTCAATGACCTGCGCCTGCAGTTTGGCTGCTTTGCTGTGCTCGCCTTTGGCTCCGAGGATATACGCATAAGTATCCGCATACATGGCGAAATTATACTCGCGCTGGCGTGCCCACGCGTGGGCGCTCATGTAGGGAGACGGGCGGGATCCCTGTGACGGGGTGTTGATCTCTTTGCGCGATATTTCAGTGGCAATAGATGCCATTTTCAGCACCTCATCCAGTGATTCGCCTTTTTGAGCGAGTTCCCAGGCGAAATTGTTATACATGGATGCGCGCGCGGGTGCAGAAGCCTTTTCTGCCATGCTGTACAGCTTTTCCCAGTTGCCCTGATCGCCGTATTTCCCGGCCAGCATGGTGTACAGTCCGTTCGTTTCCTGAATCTCCTTGTCGGTTTTGGCAGGGTAATTCCGGATGTAATCGTTCACGAGGGACTCCGCTTTGACCAGATCGGCCTCCATCTCAATGGCAGTGCGGGCATCCTGTCTGACGAGGCTGCCTTTCGGGTACTGGGAGCGGATCTGCTTTTTGATATTGTCGGCCCGGTCAGCCTGTTTGGCTCTTTCGTAGAATTTTACCAGCATAAGCAGGTCAGCCTCCGATATTCCCGACAATTTATCGAGCTCAGCGGTAAGTGCCTCCACCTGACCGGTACCTTTGTCGCCGCCGTAAAGTGCCGAGGTGGCGTTGAGCAGCGCCATGGCATACCGGGCCTTTACCTCCGGATTCTGCCTGATTCCTTCATTCAGCCATTCCAGCACGCGGCCCGGGTTTTTATCGAGACCGGCCAGTCCGCCATATAACTGGAGCAGTGCGGCCTGTGCTCCCAGCGATTCGGGTAGTACTTTGCCCTGTTTGTCGTGAATATTGACGAAATAGCCCTGTTTTTTATTATTGTCGTACGCGTCGTCCTTGTCGGTGTCCTGTACGTAAAGCATGAGTGCCTTTGAGTCGGCACTCAGGTTGAAGATGCCTGTGATGACATTTCCGGTTCTGGAAACAGCGGCGTCCACGGCCTGCACCTTTCCGTCTGCGTATTCGAGTATGTTGAGGATGGCGTTTTCGGCGCCTGCAGCCGCGCTGCCGGAAAAATCAATTTCCACGCGCAGCAATTCGCCGGCCTGAGGATTTTGTGGCTGTATTTTCAGCCCCTGCCCGCTGGAAAAAAGGGGCATGAGCAGGAACAGCAGGAAATAATTCTTCATAGGATTCAGAAATTGGGGCACTGTACACGTGTTCTGCGCGTGCCCGGGTGATAGTAGCTGAATGAAAGTTCGAATGCGCCGCGGGAGTTATTGGCGATGGAGAGGTTCGACACGGTAACATCGTAACTGATTCCGAGTACGCAGCGGTTGAGTTCGAGCATGCCCACGATGGTTACGGCGTCTGCCTGAATATTGTTATCGAGGCGGTTGCCCACGCGTGCCCACGCGCCTGCGCGCAGGGCCAGTTCATTGAGGTCGTTGTTGGAATACCGCACGCTCATGCCGAAATCCGACTCGAAGGAAGGGCCCTGTTGCATGACCAGCACGCCCGGCAGCAGACTGAGGTTGTGCGAAAGCGGGAATTCGCCGCCCGCATGGACTGTCCAGCGGGAGTAGAGCGTTTCGGAGTCGTTGCCCGTCAGTGAAATAACCGGATTGTTGAGGTGGTGCATAGCCCCGCCGGCATACAGCGTACCGCCGTTTTCAAACAGCGCGTACCACATCAGTCCGGCATTGAAGTCGAGCCATGCATTGGAGGCTGCGTTCGCGCCGGACTCGCCGCTGGATGCGTTCAGGTCGGGAGTTTCTGTGCCGTTGTCGAACTGGCGGCTGAACCACAGCCGGCTCCAGTCAATGCTGTTCTGTCCCATGCCGATCTGGGCTCCTGCCGACAGATAGTGGTCGGCACGGCGCGGACCGCCCGACAGCTGTTTCAGAAAAGCGCCGCCCACATGAGCCTTGTTCTGCATGAAGCGGGCTGTGCCTGCCTCATCGTGCATGGCTCCTATGCCAAAAGAGGCGTAATCGTTGCGCAGGCCTACCTGAATACGCTGCTCGAATGCAGCAGAGTACGTTCTGAAGGGTTCCGGGGCAAGGATACTTCCCCATTGATCCCGGTAATTGCCGGTGATCCGCCAGCTGCCGTTGAACAGGCCCGTCATGGCCGGATTCAGATTCCACGGGGAGGCGTAATACTGGGAGAAGCGCGGATCCTGAGCCTTCAACTGGCTCAGAACAGACAGAAACAGGGCAAAAAAGACAATCGGTCGGGTAATGTTTTTCATTGTGGTGTCAAGATTTGAATTCAGTAATGAGCGGGATTTCAGGGCGAAGTAAAAGAAAAATCTTTGGCATGTGTTTTTTTTAACATGAATTATCTGACGAGCACGACGTTTCCCCGCAACACTTCTTTTCTTCCATCGCGGTAGAGCGCTTCAAGCACCCACACAAATACACCTGGATTGCAGGGTTTTCCGCGGAAACTGCCGTCCCAGCCGCGTGTGGTTTCGTTCACCGGGAAGTACTGGTCTTCGTAAACGAGCTCACCCCACCTGTCGTAAATGCTGAAGGTCACAATTTCCTCCAGCTGGCTGCCTGTTCCGTGTACCACCAGCAGATCGTTCACCTGATCGTCGTTCGGACTGAAGCCGGTGGGTACATAAACACCTCTGGGAGTAACGATGCTGATCCGGACCGACTGGCTGGCGGAGCATCTGTTTGCATCGGTTACTGTTACCGTGAACCGGTTGTTGATGGTCGGGTGAATGAGCAATTCATCACACAGCATGCTGTCGGTACAGGCGTACCGGTCGTTCCAGAGGCTGCTCCATGTGTAGGCGGGCAATCCCGTGGCACCCGACACGATGGCGGCTACAAACAGGCTGTCGCCCAGGGTGAGGGTGGTGTCGGCAGGGAGTATCACCTGCAGGGGCTGCGGCTGCGACAAGCTGCCGCTGCCAGATACAGTACACCCGTTGGCGTCCATGGCGTTGAACTGGTATGTGCCCGCGCCCAGTGCCAGAAAGTTGCCGCCGGGGGTGAAAGGGCCATTATTGATGCTGAACACCCAGGGGGCAGTTCCTCCCTGTACGGAAAGTGCGAACCGGCCGTTCTTGTCGCCATGGCAGACGGGATCCGTGCCGGTGACCGACAGCTGCGGAGCTGGCAGCTCTTCGATTGTTCTGGCTGTGGTGATGGTGCACCCGTTCATGTCTTTTACTGTAACGGAATATGTTCCAGCTGTTATATTGTTCAAATTTTCACCGGTGGCGCCGTTGCTCCACGAGTAGCTGTAGGCAGGCGTTCCTCCTGAAACAACACTCTCAAGCGACGCGTCGTTATTGCCGTGGCAGGTGAGTGCTTCCTGACGCAGCGAAACCTGCAGCGCCGGCGGCGAACCCACGGTGACGGCTGCGTCGGCAGTACAACCCTTTGCATCGGTGGCAGTCACCCCGTAAAATCCGGGCGATAACTGCTGTATGGAAGCGGTGGTGGCTCCGTTACTCCATTCGAAGGAAACCAGTCCGTTGGCATTGGTAATTTGCCCTGTTTCGGCGCTCCCGTCGGTTCCGTCGGCGCAGCTGGCCGGTTTCCCGGTGGCACCGATGGTCATTGCCGGTGGTTCACCAACGAAGAAGGTGAATGTGCCGGTACATCCCTGAAAGTCGCTTACCGTGAGGGTGTAGCTGGCATTCCCGGGCAGCATCAGTATGGCTGGTTCGTCGGAAGCACCCGGTACGCCCCAGTAATAGTGGTAGTTGCCGGTGTTACCCATGCCCAGTCCGCCCGATATCTGGTTTACTTCTGCTATTCCGTTTGGCACGCCCGCGCACACGGGAATGATGTACGATACATTGACTTGTACACGGGGGAGTTCAGTTATCTGGAATGAAGTGGTACCCGTGCAGCCTGCCGCGTCGGTGGCTGTTATACTCCATGTGCCGGCGGCGAATGAACCGGCATTCGATCCGGTTTGGCCATTGCTCCAGGCGAACTGATATGACCCCGTTCCGCCCGAGGCTGTCGCCGAAGCTATGCCGTTTGCTTCACCGAAGCAGGCTGCCTGCACCTGATTCACCTGTACTTGTACCGATTGCACAGGCTGGCTCACGACGCTGGTGGTTGTAGCGACACAGTTATTGGCGTCTGTCACGGTAACCGTGTAAACTCCTGCCGCAAGTCCGCTGATAGTCTGGGTGGTGCTCCCCTGCGACCATTTATAGCTGTAAGGTGCTGTTCCGCCCGTTGCAGAGACACTTGTTTGTCCGTTGGCGCTTCCAAAGCAGGTGGCAGGTGCTGAACTCACCGTGGTTGTGATCGCCTGTGGCTGTCCAACCTGAGCCTGAGCGGAGGCAGTACATCCGTTTTGGTCGGTTACGGTCAGGATGTATGTACCGGCAGTCAGTCCGGTGGCAGACTGGGTGGTCTGGCCGTTACTCCATTGATAGCTGTAAGGTGCTTGTCCGCCCGAGGGCTGTATGGAAGCCGTACCGCCCGGCTGACCAAAACAGGGTGCAGCGCTGGTGGACGGAGTGGCAAACAGGATGGCTGGCGGACAGTCAAGTTGTACGGACCAGGCGGCAGTGCAGTTGTTGAAATCTATGACAGTCACGCTGTGGGAGCCGCAGGCGAGATTGTTCACCGAGCTGGTGGTGGTGCCGTTTTCCCACACGTAACGGTAGGGTCCTGTTCCGCCCGATACAGAAATGGCTGCGTTCCCGTTCTGGATCCCCGCACAGGCCGGTGATGTGGAAACAAAACTGGATACCAGCGGTGCAACCGGATTAATCACCAGTGATCCGGTTTCCGTACAGCCGTTGGCATCGGTGGCGGTCACGGTGTAGGTGCCGGGACACAGATTGACGGCTGTGGTTGTTCCGGTTGCAATTCCCGGGTCATTCCATGCCACACTGTAGGGAAACACGCCGCCTGAGGCCGAAACAGTGGCCTCCCCTGCGCACGCGCCCGGGCAACGCTCCTGTACGACGCCCGAAAAGGCCAGACTCAGATCGGGCGGTGAGGCGATCGAAGCAGTTGACACAACCGTACACCCTTTGGCGTCGGTGGCCGTCACGGTATATGTACCAACACCCAGCGTGGTAATCAGGTTGGTAGTCTGTCCGGTATTCCACTGATAGGTATAGGGGGACGTTCCGCCCGACACGAATATACCGCCAATACCGTTATTGCCGCCGAAGCAGGAGATCTGCTTCACCCGGGTACTGTCGGTGACGAATGCCGGTGGCTCTGAAATCTGTACCTGAATGGAAGACTCGCAGGCGTTGGCATCGGTTACGGACACCGTGTAGATTCCCGCTGCCAGACTGGCGAGTGCCGCAGAGGTCTGACTGTTGCTCCATATATATTGGTATGGTTCTGTACCGCCCGATGCCGTTACGGTTACGCTTCCGTCTGTACGGCCCTTGCAGGTAACCCCGGTAACCGGCCCCGACTGTACGATAAGCCCGCAACCGTTGTATGTACTGATAATATTGGAGATGAGGGAGGTACAGCCCGGACTCACGGCCCGGACATCCAGCTGTACCATCTGGCCGCCGGCGAGACCGGGGACAGTGTGGGAAGTGCCTCCACTGGCGGGCTGCCACACTCCTCCGTCCACGCTTACTTCATAGCTGCTTGCCCCGGCAACCGGGTTCCAGCTCCAGGTCATACTGCCCATTGACTGGCTTTGCAGTGCGAGTCCGGTGGGAGCGTCGAAGAAAGTGGCCACAGCGACCGTCAGGGTGTCGTTGTACTGACATCCGAATGCATTGTTGGCCTGTACATGGTACGTGGTGGTAGTGGCCGGTGTAGCAACCGGAGCAGCGCAGTTGTTGCAGGACAGGCCCGGACCACCGCCCCAGCTGTATGTCACGTTGTTGTTTACATTAAATCCAATACTCCACCACTTCACAGTACCGAACTGATTGGGTGCGAAACCGTCGGATACCCTGAGCGCCCAGTTTCCGTTCACCCCGGCACCCTGCAGTGCAATCCAGTTGCCCTCCGGTTTGTAAGTGCCATTGAAAGGGGCTGCTTGTCCAACAATTGGTGTTGTGGCCGTCGGTGTGAAGCAGGTAATTTTGTAATTGTCGCCCGAACCGCCGTTTCCGGTGCTGAGTTCCAGCAACTGTCCGCTGGGCGCCTGAAGGAAGATGTTCAGATCCGCATCGAAATCGGTTTCGATATCCATGCAGACCGAGGTGATTTGAACGGCAGGCAGGGTAATCAGGCTGTAACCAAGACTGTTTACATTGATCGGGCTCAGGTACGGATTGGTGTGCGGGTGGTTGCCATTGCCAAACCGGTACTCGGGATATGCCTCGAACCTGACCTCCTGGCCGGGTGGGGCAAGCGCAGCTGCGTTGATTACCACCGGAATACCGGAACAGACTGTGGTATCCGGAATTACATCCGACACCGGTCCGCAGGAATGGCAATCGGGGTGAGTTGGTGGAAGTACAGCCACCGTGAGCAGTGTATCCCAGGTACAACCGAACGCATCATTCACGGTGAATTTATAGCCTGCGGTGCCTGCATTCTGCGGCGCTGCGGAGATGGAGTCGGCCGAAAACTGAAAAACAGACGGGTGATTATTCCATGACCAGTTCACCAGTCCGGGCGTAAACTGTTCGATACCGGGATACAGTTCATCTTTGAATTTAAGCGACCAGTTGAAAATAAATCCGTTGTCAATAGGCCACAGGTCGGTCACCGTGATGGTCCATTCTCCGTTCAGCGGGCACCCTATGAGGTCGGAAAAGGGGTCGTAAGGACTGTAGTCGCCTGCCGGAAGTGTTCCCGATCCACCCAGCGTTGTGTTGGCATATTCAATCCAGGTGGGGTTGGGAGCGTTGTTTATCCAACAATAGGTATATCCCAGTCCCGGTATCGGGAAAATGTTGTCGTTGTCGTTGGGCTCGCCCAGATACACCTCGCCACCGATATTGCCCGGGTGATCGTGCAGGATGATACTTTGCCCGTTGGGGCAGGTGAGCGATATTTCCATGTCGCGGGCCCAGGAGTGCTCCATGTCGGCACAGATACTTTCCAGATCGGAGGCGCTGGTCATCACCTGGCCGGGAGAAAATTCAGAGAAGAAGATACTGGTTTCGTAAGGTATTCCCGTACCGTCGGGAAGCGCCAGCGAGTCGGCGCGGCTCCCTTCCACCTGAAAAGAGGAAGTAACGGGTATCACACTGAGCAGGGTGCCGCTCTGTCCGCTGGTAGTGGCACTCAGGTGAATTGTATCTCCTGCGCAGATGGTCTGTTCGAGTTGCGAATTGAGCTGGAAATCAGGGCGTGGAGCTACTCGTATGCGCTGATTGATCAGATTGGTACTCTTGCAGCCCTTGGTATCCGTGAGGAAAAGCTGGGCATAGTAGCCGCCCGGCTTGTCGAAGCGATGCGAGGTGTTGGGACCGTAAGCGATACCGCCGTCGCCGAAATTCCATTCAAACGTGGTGGTCTGATCCGATTGAGCGTAGGCGAAGTTGTTTTGCGGATACACTCCTGTTCCGTTGAAAAACACCCTTTCACCCGGACAGATATCAATCCAGCCGGTATCGGCAGGAGCGGCTGCGGGGTTGGTGGAAACCAGGTCGGCCAGTACAGACTGGCAGGATGCCACGCAGGCAATGGCTGCGGCCCAGCCCTGCCCGGTTCCGGTGCCGTCCGAGACAAAAGATACGGTGAGGCAGCCGCTTGGATTCACCGCAGTGGCCTGTATCAGAAATGGTTGTCCGGGGTTGTAATCGGTATGGCAGGCAATAAGCGGAGCACTGACATCAGTTCCGTCGTACAAACACAGTAAATCACCCGGCGCCAGATCGGCACCTGAAAAGCTCAGTCTGATATGCGTGCCATCGCTGCCATCCGAGCAAATCGTGGTTGTCAGATTCTGATTATTGTCATACCCCCCGGTTTCACCACCGGGGTCGAAGAAAGTTCCCGAACAATCGGTCACGGGCGTACCGTTCATGACGTAATTTTGTGCCTGAACTTTTGCCAGTTGCCAGATTGACAGGGAGGAAATCAGAATCAGTGTCCGCAGGTTCATCTGTAAAATTTTAGTCTTTGAGTGGATATTTGGGGCTCTCAAGCGCAGTAGCAACAGCAAAAGAAAGGAAAAAATAACAAACAGGTGTTAAGACCGATAATTAGTGAACTGGAAATTCTTCGCCCGTCTCCTTTTGAAGGCCATCAACTGTACCTGAAACGAGATGATTTGCTTCATCCGGAGGTGCAGGGCAACAAATGGCGCAAACTCGGTCCCCTGCTCGCGCGGGCGCACGAGGTGACGCACGGGGTACTTAGTTTCGGCGGGCCTTACTCCAATCACCTGCACGCGCTGGCTGCTGCCGGACGAATTTTCGGGTTCCCGACGGCAGCGGTGGTCAGAGGCACTTTTGTGACTCCCGATAATCCCACGCTCGCCTTTGCGCTAAAAAACGGTATGAAACTGTTTCCTGTTCCCAAAGCAGATTACGACCTGCTAAAAAAGACAGATGCCCGCTCGGTAGCTGATTATCTGGGAAATGAGTGGCTTTCCGGCTATGAATGGCTGCCGGAAGGCGGCGATTCACCCGGGGCTGTACAGAGCTGTGCGGCTGTTTCAACGGAAATCAGACGTCAGCTGGAACCTGCCACCAGCGGACACTGTTATATAT
>JBEGNB010000332.1:0-3844 GCA_041182785.1 Bacteroidota bacterium | reverse complement strand
GTGAAAGAGACCGGCTTCAATATATATTGCGGAGAGGAGCGCATACAGTTGTAATTGACGCCTCGTCTCCTCAGTCTTCTTTGGATTCGTAGTAATCCCTGTTGAGATCACCAACCCTCGCATTCTTGGAAACACGCTTGCTAAATGCAGAACGTGCTGCTATTTCCTTGTTAAACAACACGTCCACACCGAAGTCAGAAGCCTCGTAATCCATAGTGTTAGTGATGGACATCCTTGCTGCGGCAGCCTCCACATCGTGATTTGCACCGATATAAGTAAAGACCCAGCCGTTGGGCTTCAGAGATTCAATAATTTCCCGGACTTTCTGACCGGAATACTCGCGCGATGCGTTCTCTTCGCCGTCGGTCAGAATCGTTACCAGCACATTCCAGGGCGTGTGAGAAGGGAGCACCTCCTTCAGCCTTGATACACTCTGTCCGATAGCATCGTACAGGGGGGTCATATTGTTAGGGTTATATGTCTGCTCATTGATGGGCTCCAGCTTGCTCACTGGTTCATTCCACAGCAGGTATTTGATGCCACTGGTGTTGAAAGAAACCAGCGAGATCAGGTGCTGTTGTTCCGGAGATTCTTCCTGAATACTTTTCGTACCCTGCACCAGTTCATTAAATCCGCTGATGATGAACGACTTGATGCTCTCCATGGAGCCGCTTTCGTCCAGAATAATCAGGTTGTAGATGTTCCTGTTTGTTTCATTTGACATGATATCTCTGATTTTGATTGTGAATTGGGTGAAATAAAACAACATAACAGCGACCGATTCAAAATAATTCCATCATTTATATTTTTATTTTCTTGAGATCAAAATCCTTTGAAGAATGAATAACAGGGCACTGTACCGGATAATAACCCGAAAATTGCGAATTGAATCAAAAAAAAACCGTTAATTTTGCGATTTAATTCGCAATTTTTTATGATTACCAGATTTTTAGAGGCGCGAATACGCGAAAAATGCTTCAAGGGTAAAGCTGTTTTACTCAGCGGGCCACGACAAACAGGAAAAACCACACTGCTGAATTCGATATTCAGAGACAAGCCGGGCGTATGCTGGCTAAACGGTGATGACCCGGAGACCCGGATGTTACTGGACGACGTTTCTGTCATCAAATGGAAGCGCATCCTGGGTAAAAACACCACTCTGGTTCTTGATGAAGCACAGCGTATCAGCAATATAGGGCTTAAACTAAAGCTGATTACCGACCAGATACCGGAAGTACAGGTGGTAGCTTCCGGATCATCGGCATTCGAACTGGCCAATCAGGTTAGAGAACCGTTAACCGGAAGAAAATGGGAATTCCATTTGTTTCCCGTTTCCTTCGGCGAAATGGAAGCGCATCACGGATTTCTGGAGGAACACCGCCGGCTCTCGGATCGTCTCGTTTATGGATACTACCCGGAAGTGGTAAACAACCCGGGAGAAGAACGAGAAATATTGACTCAACTGGCAGACAGTTTTCTTTACAAGGATATTCTGATGTGGGAACGTATAAAAAAACCGGAAAAACTTACTCGCTTGCTGCAGGCACTGGCTTTTCAGACAGGCCAGGAAGTTTCTTATCACGAGCTGGGACAGATTGTGGATCTGGACAACCAGACCGTAGAGAATTATATTACGCTCCTGGAACAGACCTACATCATATTCAGACTCCCCCCGCTGAGTCGAAACCTGCGCAAAGAGTTGAAACGCAAACGCAAAATCTACTTTTATGACAATGGTATCAGAAATGCTATTATTGCACAATACCAACCCTTGGAGCTGCGGCAGGATGTGGGAGCCCTTTGGGAAAACTGGCTTGTCAGCGAGCGGAGAAAAACACTGCACTATCAGGGAATACATGCCAATACTTTCTTTTGGCGTACTCAGGATCAGCAGGAAATAGACTATATCGAAGAGCGCGAAGGTAAAATGTGGGCTTATGAAATGAAATGGTCTGCCAAAGCAAAACCGGCTTTCCCGAAAACTTTTACCAGTGCCTATCCCGAACACACCCTTCAACTGATTAACACGGATAACTATTATGAATGGCTGAGTAACAAATAATATCCAGTATCCGGATGTACCACGGGAAACTGTGGTGGTCGTTCGGAATTGGCTTCGTATTTCTTCAGTGATTTCCGGTAATCGCGTTTTTTCCGACCTTTGCAGAAACAACCAACCCGACAATGCGGTATTTGAATTTCCTGACCACAGTCATTCTCCTGTCCATCCTCGCATTTGGATGTGACAATTTCACACCCGTACCCAAAAAACGTGCTTATCCAAGGGTCGTCTATCCGGAAAAGGCTTACAAACCCTTCGACGAGAGTTACTGCCAGTTCACTTTCGATCAGCCAGTTTACGCCACCATCGAACACGATACCACCTTTTTTAACGAGAAGGCCAAGAGCGACTGCTGGTTCAACATAGATATTAAACAACTGAATGCCAGAATATACTGCAGCTACTATCCTGTGAAAACCAGGGCCGACTTCGATGAACTGGTAAAGGATGCCTTCGAGATGACCAACAAACACAATGTTAAAGCCAGCTACATCGAGGAATTTCAGGTGGACCGCCCGGAAGACAAGGTATATGGTGTTGTATTCAATGTCGAAGGGCCCGCGGCTTCTACTTATCAGTTCTTCCTGACCGATTCTGTGCGGCACTTCGTCAGAGGGGCTCTCTACTTCAATACAGAGGCTCGCCCCGACTCACTTGCTCCGGTAGCTTCATTCGTCAGAGAGGATCTCGACCGGATGGTTATGACCCTCAAGTGGAACTGATTCCGGCGCAAAATGAGCCGCTTTTGACTCGGTGAGAGAATCCTGAAAAAGCTCTAACCCGTAACAATAACGCCGTTCACCAGGATCTCCATAAATTTTGTCCTGGAACTGGTCGGATCGAAATACTGGTCGCCATCGGGTGAATCGCCCTCTGCGATCGTAATCTCGTATTCCTCGTTGATCATCGCCACCGAACGATGAACCTTGTCGTCGTACACGGCTGTCCTGGCAATCACTTCCCTGGAAATGATTTCGCCTTTCAGGGTGTATGTTGACAGTACATACTCGTAGTTCATCAGTGCAGCCTTCCACCATACAAGCGCAACGAAGGTTTCTGTATTGTCAATGGCAAAGCAGGGGACGTACTCCGTGAATTCATCGGGATCAGCGTCCTCGAGCGGCAGTATGAATGCGTGGATCAGTTTGTCGGTAAGGGGTTCATTTTCCGTACCGAAAACGTGATGCGAATCTTCTCCCAGCGTAATGGGCATGGAAACAGGCGGAAATTTGGCTACAAAGGCCTGAAACAGTTCTGACATATAATCAATGTGCCGGGTGGTTTGATATAAAGTGCTCAAAATCTTCCAGTTGAGTACCCTTCATAACCCGGGGTATTTTGGCCTGGCCATTCATCTTTCCCCGATTCGACAGCCAGTCAATAAAAAGTTCATTCGGTAAAAAAGTGGCACGCACATCCCGTAGAGCGTATCGCCGCTCTACGGCATAATCGTCGTTCAGGCGGCACAACTCCGCATCGGCCACCCTGATAAACTCTTCCGGGGTAACCGATTTGTTTTCAAGCGACACGTACCAGTGATGCGCCCAGTAAGAGCCTTCCCGAACAGCCGATACAGCAAACTCTCCCACTCCGGCATTCAACTGTTCATCAACGGCTTTCACCGCTGCCGTCAGGTTGTCAACTGTGACGTGCTCTCCACAGGCCGACAGGAAATGCTTGGTACGACCTGTGATGCGCAGTTCAGTATTCTCAACGTTGGTAAACTGAATAGTATCGCCCAGCAAGTATCTCCAGGCGCCAGCTGCCGAACTGATCAGAAGC
>JBEGNB010000331.1:0-2692 GCA_041182785.1 Bacteroidota bacterium | reverse complement strand
GTTCTGAAATTTATTATTTTTATTTTTCTCTGTTTCAAAATCGGGCTATCGGGAGATATTTGGTTCTTTTTCTTCTTTTTAACTCCGGAAAAAAAAATGGCTGTCGCGGGTTGCCCCGGACAGCCATTTTCTGTGTTTACGCAGTTTGGAACGTATTATTTACTTCAGATCGAAGCGATCGAGATTCATCACTTTGGTCCATGCATGAACGAAGTCACGGACGAACTTGTTGTGTGAGTCGGAGCATCCGTACACTTCTGCCAGTGCGCGGAGTTCGGTGTTTGAGCCGAAGATCAGGTCTGCGCGGGTGGCAGTCCACTTCAGGTCGCCGGTTACTCTGTCGCGGCCTTCGAACACTTCCTTGTCGTCGTTGACAGCCTTCCAGGAAGTGCGCATGTCGAGCAGGTTGACAAAAAAGTCGGTGGTCAGCGAGCCAGGGCGTTTGGTGAACACGCCGTGCTGAGCGCCGTTATAGTTGATATTCAGGACGCGGAGGCCACCTGCCAGCACCGTCATTTCGGGTGCGGTGAGTGTCATGAGCTGTGCCTTGTCAATCAGCATCTCTTCGGAAGAAACTGAATATTTCTTTTTCAGGTAGTTGCGGAATCCGTCGGCATTGGGTTCCAGTACAGCGAACGAGTCCACGTCGGTGTGTTCCTGCGTGGCGTCGGTACGGCCGGGAGTGAAAGGAACAGTCACTTCAGTACCTGCATTTTTGGCTGCCTGTTCGATACCCACATTACCCCCCAGCACAATCAGGTCGGCTATAGAGACCTGCTTGCCGTCTGTGCGGTTGCTGTTGAATTCGTTCCGGATACCTTCCAGCGTGGCTATTACCCTGGCCAGCTGGGCAGGGTTGTTCACCTGCCAGTCTTTTTGAGGGGCAAGGCGTACACGGGCACCATTGGCACCACCGCGTTTGTCGGAGCCGCGGAAAGTGGAGGCGGAAGCCCAGGCAGTTGCCACCAGTTCGGAGATTGTGAGGCCAGAAGCCTGAATTTTTGCTTTCAGCGTGGCTACATCCTGATCATCAATCTGCTTGTAACCGGCTTCCGGGACGGGGTCTTGCCATATCAGTACTTCTGTCGGAACTTCCGGGCCGAGGTAGCAGGCACGTGGGCCCATATCGCGGTGCGTGAGTTTGAACCATGCACGTGCGAAGGCATCGGCGAATTCGTCCGGATTTTCATAGAAGCGGCGAGAGATCTTCTCGTAAGCCGGGTCCATGCGCAGTGCGATATCGGTGGTGAGCATAGTCGGAGCGTGCCTTCTGGCGGGGTCGTGCGCGTCTGGTACCAGTCCGGCGCCGGCGCCGTCTTTGGGCTTCCACTGGTAGGCACCTGCGGGACTTTTGGTCAGTTCCCACTCGTAGCCGAACAGATTTTCGAAGTAGTTATTGCTCCACTGGACGGGTGTGGTCGTCCATGCGCCTTCCAGTCCGCTGGTGATGGTATCTTCGGCGTTACCCTTTCCGAAAGTATTTTTCCAGCCTGTTCCCTGCTCTTCGATGCTGGCACCTGCGGGTTCTGCACCTACGTATTTGGATGGGTCAGCTGCGCCGTGTGTTTTGCCGAATGTGTGTCCGCCTGCGATGAGTGCCACCGTTTCCTCGTCGTTCATAGCCATGCGGCCGAATGTTTCGCGGATATCGCGGGCAGAAGCAACCGGGTCAGGGTGACCGTTGGGCCCTTCAGGGTTGACATAAATCAGACCCATTTGAACGGCTGCGAGCGGGTTTTCGAGGTCGCGGTCGCCCGAGTAGCGCTTGTCTTCGAGCCATTTGCCTTCCGATCCCCAGTAAATATCCTCCTCGGGTTCCCAGACATCTTCGCGTCCTCCACCGAAGCCGAATGTTTTGAAGCCCATAGTTTCGAGGGCTACATTGCCGGCGAGAATCATGAGGTCGGCCCAGGAAATTTTCCTTCCATATTTCTGTTTGACGGGCCACAGGAGCATACGTGCCTTGTCGAGATTGGCATTATCGGGCCAGCTGTTGAGCGGGGCAAAACGCAGCGTGCCAGCACCTGCTCCTCCGCGTCCGTCGCCGATACGGTAAGTGCCGGCGCTGTGCCAGGCCATGCGGATAATGAACGGACCGTAATGTCCGTAGTCGGCGGGCCACCAGTCCTGAGAATTGGTCATGACCTCGGCCAGGTCTTGCTTCACTGCTGCCAGGTCGAGCGATTTAAACTCTTCGGCATAGTTGAATTCCCCATCCATCGGATTGGAGAGCGGGGAGTGCTGGCGCAGGATATTAAGGTTAATCTGATTCGGCCACCAGTCGCGGTTTCTGGTACCGCCGCCGGCAGTCTGGCGAGTAACCGCACCGGTGAACGGGCATTTGGCTTCGCTGTTGACGTTGTAGCTTGCCTCGCTGTGCGGGTGGTGAGGGTTTGTATTTTCCATTGTTGTAAACTTTTAGCAAAGTTAACTCCAATAAAGGGGCAAAGGTTTATTTATTTGATTTGTTTTTTGATAGATTTTGTTTATGTGTCATACATGGTGG
The DNA here is from genome assembly GCA_041182785.1 of Bacteroidota bacterium. GTDB lineage: Bacteria > Bacteroidota > Bacteroidia > Chitinophagales > Saprospiraceae > M3007. The sequence goes on along the minus strand of JBEGNB010000331.1, from coordinate 186 downwards.
AAAAATTGGTAAGCTATGACTTGTATGAACTATATCAGCACCGGGTTTGAGCTATTTGGGTATTGGTGACAAATATAGGTTCTGCAAAGATCCAGGCGGTTCGCTCGAATATTACAGAATGGCATATAGCGTCTTTACTCGATGAAAGATCATGAGCATATGGTTGCTTGACTCCACGGGTCTATC